>CAZQBE010000013.1:0-18473 GCA_964591595.1 uncultured Flavobacteriaceae bacterium | reverse complement strand
AACCCAAAAACTCCTGAGCCAGTTAACCCTAGCCTTCTTGAGTTTACAGAAGAAGAATCTCAATTTTTAAATATTAGTGTTCTACCAGAGCATCTACATGCTTTAATGGGTCAGCTAAAAAATAACGAGCTTACTCGTTTTGATTATTTGTTTTGTTTATCAGGGGTTGATTGGGGAGAAGAATTAGGCGTAGTTTATCACCTTGAATCTACTACTCACAGGCATAGCATTGTTGTAAAAGTTAAAATAAAAGACAGAGAAACTCCAAGCCTTGATTCGGTTTATGATATTTGGACTACTGCCGAATTTCATGAAAGGGAAGTATTCGATTTCTTCGGAATAAAATTCAATAATCATCCAAACTTAAAACGACTCTTTTTAACCGAAAATTGGGACGGTTATCCATTACGAAAAGATTATGTAGATGAGATTAATATGGTAATCAAATAAATAATGGAACAAAGAACTACAATAGATAAAAATTTTAAAACGGAACCATATCAAATTAATATGGGACCACAACACCCTGCAACACATGGTGTATTAAATTTACTATTAACTATTGATGGTGAGATTATAAAAAAAGTAGAACCAGATTTAGGATATATCCATCGTTCCATTGAAAAAATGTGTGAGCGTGATAGCTATCAGCAAATCGTTCATTTAACAGATCGGATGGATTATTTATCGTCTAATATAAATAATGAAGCCGTTTGTTTAGCAGTTGAAAACGCTCTTGAGTTAGAAATTCCTGATCGTGTTAAAGTGATTAGAACTATTATAGGAGAACTAACAAGAATTGCTTCACATTGTTTGTGGTGGGGAGTTATGGGAATGGATGTTGGTGCATTGACCACTTATTTTTATGGGTTTAGAGACCGAGAAATGATTAATGATATTTTTGAAGAAACATGTGGAGCTCGTCTAACGATGAACTATAATGTTCCGGGAGGATTGATGTTTGATATTCATCCAAATTTTGTAAAACGTGTTAAAGATTTTGTTACTCATTTTAAAACAAAAATACCTGAGTATGATCGCCTTTTAACAGACAATGTAATCTTTCAGAAAAGAATGAAAGGTGTTGGAATTTTAACCAAAGAAGATGCAATTTCATTCGGAGCTTCTGGACCTGTGGCTCGAGGTTCTGGATATTCATGCGATGTTAGAAAACACCACCCATATAGTGCTTTGGACAAAGTAACCTTTAAAGAAGCTTTAAAAACTGAAGGTGATTCCTTGGCACGTTATGAGGTTAGAATTCAAGAATTATGGGAATCTTTATCAATAGTTGAACAACTGATAGATAATATTCCAGAAGGAGAATATAGAGTTACAACCAAAGCAGTCATAAAATTACCTAAGGGAGAATTTTATCAAAAAGTTGAAACAGCAAGAGGGGAATTTGGAGTTTATATTATAAGCACCGGAACTAAAAGTCCATATCGACTTAAATTCCGATCACCGGGATTTTCAAATTTATCATTATTAAACCATATTTCAGTTGGAGGTAAAATTGGAGATTTAGTAGCAACAATGGCAACATTAGATCTGGTAATTCCAGATATAGATAGATAAAAAAAAGTAATGAATATATCATTAAGTATAACAAAAAACATTCACGATTGGCTTTTTAGCATTATGCCAGAAGGTGTAGCTAACATTGTTGAAATGGTACTTATAGGATTAGTATATCTGGCTATATTTGCGATTTTAGGATTGTTTTTAGTTTTACTTGAACGACGTATTGCTGCTTGGTTTCAATTACGAATTGGACCAAATAGAGTTGGTTTTCAAGGCTTATTGCAAACCATGGCTGATGCACTTAAACTTCTTTCAAAAGAATTAACAGGAACTGTTAAAGCCGATAAATTTTTATATAATTTGTCGCCATACTTTGTTATTATTTCTTCATTAATGGCATTGGCAGTTATTCCTTTTACTAAAGAGTTTCAAGCTTTCGATATTAATATTGGGATTTTCTTTTTAATTGCAGTTTCATCTATTGGAGTTATAGGCATATTATTAGGAGGTTGGGCAAGTAATAATAAGTTTGCTTTAATTGGTGCTATGCGTAGTGGTGTGCAAACCATAAGTTATGAGTTATCTGTTGGATTATCTCTTTTAACAATGATTTTAATTACGGGATCACTACAACTTTCAGAGATTGTTGAAGTTCAAAAAAATGGGTGGCTCATTGTGCAAGGCCATATACCTGCAATAATAGCTTTTATGGTGTTTATAATATCGGGAACTGCCGAAACTAATAGAGCTCCATTTGATATGGTTGAAGCTGAATCGGAATTGGGTGCAGGATTTCATACGGAATATTCAGGAATGAAATTTGCCTATTTCTTTTTAGCCGAATTCATTAATATGTTTCTTATTGCAGCAATTGCAACCACTATGTTTTTTGGTGGTTGGTTGTCACCTTTTGGAATTACAGAATCAATCCCTTGGTTAGGTGTATTTTGGTTTTTAGGTAAGACATTTATTCTTGTGTTTTTAATGATGTGGTTTAGATGGACCTTTCCACGATTAAGAGTAGATCAATTACTAACATTAGAATGGAAGTATTTGTTACCAATCAATTTAGTGAATATTGTAATAATGGCTTTAATAGTTTGGCTTAACCTAACCATTAAGATTTAAAGAGCATGAGTTATTTTTCAGACATATATAATGGTATTAAAACGCTCCTAACAGGCATGAGTGTTACAGGAAAATACTTTTTAACATCAAGAAAAGGGGCTATTACACAACAATACCCAGACAATAGAGCCACTTTAAAAATGTTCGATCGGTTTCGAGGCGAAGTTATTATGCCACATAATGAAGATAATGAACACCGTTGTACTGGATGCCAAAAATGTGAAATTGCGTGCCCTAATGGTACTATTGAAATTATTTGGGATAGAGGCATTGACGAGAATACAGGCAAAAAGAAAAAGAAGATAGATAAGTTTGTTTACCATTTAAGCATGTGTACTATGTGCGGTTTGTGTATAGATGTTTGCCCTACAGATGCTATAAAATGGGGACAAAATTTTGAAAACTCTGTATTTGATAGAACAAAACTCACAAGAGTATTAAACGAGCCAGGATCTAAATTGCAACATGGTGTAGAAGACTAAAATTATGGAAAGATATATATTTTACATTTTAGCATTAATTATGATTGTATCTGCAATTGCTTCGGTAAGTAGTCGCAAGATGTTACGATCGGTTATCTATTTGTTATTTGCTTTAGTTGGAGTAGCAGGTATTTTCTTTTTAATCGATTATAACTTTTTAGCAGCGGTTGAGCTTACGGTTTATGCAGGTGGAATTATAGTACTCATGATTTTTTCAGTGCTTCTTGTGCATCATATTGAAATGAAATTAGAAGTTGCAAAACCATCTAAACGGATACTTACAGGAATTGCTTGTGCTATTGGAGCTGGACTATTTATTGCAACTATATATGCCTATGATTTTAAGGCGGATGGAGTGGCTATAACTACAACTACTGAAGAAATTGGAATGGAATTATTAAGTTATGAAGCCTACGGGTTTATTTTACCTTTTGAAGTTATTAGTGTATTGTTATTGGCAGCTATGATAGGTGCAATCATTATAGCTAAAGGGAAAAAGTTGGAAGACGGAAGACAGGAGACAGGAGATTAAATTAGAAGATGTATGAAGTTTAAATTTGAAAAATTAATAATCTGGCAAAAAGCAATGGATATTGGAGATGAGATTAATATTATGTCTGACAATTTTCCAAAAAAGGAAGTTTTCAATCTTTCTTCTCAAATTAGAAGAGCAGCAGATTCTATAGCATTGAATATTTCTGAAGGAGCAATAGGACAATCCAATCACGAACAAAGAAAATTCATAGAGTATTCAATTCGTTCTTTAGCTGAAGTGGTTACTTGTTTACATAAGTCTAAAAGAAGAAAATATATTTCAGAACAAGAATTTGAAAGATGTAATGAAGAATCATTTGCATTAATGAATATGATGATAGCATTTAGAAATAAAGTTATATGAATAGATTAGTTGTAACATCGGTCTTCGGTCAACAGACTTCTGACCTAAATAAAATAGAATGATAGAAGGTATTAGCATATATGAAGTCTTGACTCTAACAACGATATTATTTTTTGTAGGCATTTATGGGTTCATTACTAGAAAAAACTTGATTTCCATATTAATTTCTGTCGAATTGATTTTGAATGCATCAGTTGTGAATTTTGTGGTCATCAATAAGTATTTATATCCAGATATGTTGCAAGGCGTTTATTTTTCAATCTTTATTATTGCTGTTGCCGCAGCCGAAACAGCATTAGCGGTTTCGATAATAATTAATTTGTATAGACAAATTAGTTCTGTAGAAGTTAAAGACACCGAAACAATGAAGTATTAATAATTTATAATATGAATTTTAACTATACCATATTAATCCCATTAATTCCTCTAGCAGTATTTTTATTATTAGGGATTTTCAACAAAAAAATTAAACCAGCAGTTTCAGGATATATTGGTGTATTTGGATTATTGGTTTCGGCAACAATATCATTTTATGCAGCGTACCAATACTTTTTTGTAAGTGGTAAAATAGATGGTATTTATCAAACATTTGTAGATAAAACTGTTTGGATGAACTTTACCGAAACCCTACATATTGATATGGGAATTTTGATAGACCCAATATCTGTGATGATGCTTCTTGTAGTATCAACGGTATCATTAATGGTTCATATTTATAGTAGAGGCTATATGAAAGGCGATGAAGGCTATACCAAGTTTTTTGCTTTTTTATCGCTGTTTACATTCTCAATGTATGGATTAGTTTTAGCTACAAATCTATTCCAAATTTATATTTTCTGGGAATTGGTTGGTGTGTCGTCCTACCTATTAATTGGCTATTATTATACAAAACCATCAGCCGTAGCAGCAGCAAAAAAGGCATTTATTGTTACTCGTTTTGCCGATTTAGGATTCCTAATAGGGATTTTAATAATGAGTTATTATACAGGCACATTCGATTTTGAAACTTTAAACAATCCAGAGGGCAGTGCTATTTTAAATTGGGCATCAACATCATTTATGGGATTGTCTGCAATTACATGGGCATTGATTTTAATATTTATTGGAGGTGCAGGAAAATCAGCAATGTTACCATTTCATATTTGGTTGCCAGATGCCATGGAAGGACCAACACCAGTGTCAGCTTTAATTCATGCAGCAACTATGGTGGTTGCTGGTATATATTTAGTAGCACGTTTATTTCCTATGTTCTATTTTGTTGAAAACGGATTTGCGTTAAATATTGTAGCTTATGTTGGCGCCATTTCAGCATTATTTGCAGCAATTATTGCCATTACTCAAACCGATATTAAACGAGTCTTAGCATTTTCAACCATGTCTCAATTAGGATATATGATGTTGGCTTTAGGGGTTTCTGGTTACGACGGTCATCATGGAGTTGGGTATATGGCATCTATGTTTCATTTGTTCACCCATGCCATGTTTAAAGCCTTATTATTCTTAGGTGCAGGCTCAGTAATTCATGCTGTACATAGTAATTATTTAAAAGATATGGGAGGTTTACGAAAGTATATGCCTATTACAAATATTACATTTTTAATTGCAGCTTTAGCGATTGCAGGAGTACCTCCATTTGCAGGATTTTTTAGTAAGGATGAAATTTTAGTTGCTGCATATGAACATAATCAACTCATTTATTATATAGGTGTGTTTGTAGCGGGATTAACAGCGTTTTATATTTTTAGGATTTACTTTGGAATATTTTGGGGCAAGGACAAAGCATATGAACACAAACCAAAAGAGTCACCTTTATCTATGACATTCCCTCTTATGTTTTTAGCATTAATGAGTATTATTGGTGGCTTTGTTCCTTTTAGCAAATTTGTTACACCTGATAAAGTTGGATTTGAAGCACATTTAAATTATCCTTTGGCAGCCATAGCTGTGGCAGTTGGATTAGTAGGAATTATTCTCGCTTGGGTATTCTATAAAAAAGAAAACAGTCTAGCAGATAAATTTGCTAACGCATTTGGGCCTTTTTATAAATGGACAAGTGATAAGTTTTATTTTGATGAAATCTATTTATTTATCACAAAAAAAATATTGTTTAAAAGAGTATCAGCACCAATCGCTTGGTTCGATAAAAAATATGTAGATGGCACAATGGAAGGCATTGGAAACAAGACGGTTTTAGTGTCAAAAAAGATAAAAGGGTTACAATCCGGGAAAGTGCAAGATTATGCCTTTGCCTTTATTTCTGGAGCTGTTGTTTTGGCAATAGTATTTATTTATATATGGACAAACTAATGGATTAACATGGATATTTTATCACTTTTTATAATAGTACCTATAATAACCGTTTTAGCTTTAGTGTTTTCTAAAGGGCTAAAAAAGGCGCGTTTAGTTTCAATGGTTGGAAGTGTTATTCAATTAGGAATGGCTATAAATCTTGTGTTTGCTTATTTTAAAGAAAGAGCTGTTAATGATGCTATAATGGTTTTTACTAGAGATATTGTCTGGTACGATAAATTCAATATACATTATAATATAGGCGTCGATGGCGTTTCGGTTACCTTATTATTACTAACAGCAATAGTGGTTTTAGCTGGTGTATTTATTTCATGGAAAATGAACGATCTGCCAAAAGAGTTTTTTATTGCCCTTATTGTGCTTTCCATAGGTGTTTACGGATTCTTTATTTCTATTGATTTGTTTACCTTATTTGTCTTTTTTGAAATTGCAGTAATTCCAATGTATTTATTAATTGGTATTTGGGGAACAGGTCCAAAAGAATATTCAGCAATGAAATTAACATTAATGTTAATGGGAGCTTCAGCAATTCTATTAGTAGGAATATTAGGAATTTATTTCAATTCAAATGCCGATGGAGGCACATTAACATTCAATATTTTAGAAATCGCCCAAGTAAATATTCCTTTTGAAGTTCAAAAAATATTCTTCCCATTAGTGTTTATTGGGTTTGCAGTTATTAGTGCTTTATTTCCTTTTCATACTTGGTCTCCAGATGGACATTCTTCAGCACCTACTGCAGTATCTATGCTACATGCAGGCGTGTTGATGAAATTAGGAGGTTACGGTATTTTTAGAGTCGCCATGTATTTGTTACCTGAGGGCACGTTACATTGGTCTTGGTTCTTTATCATATTAGCAACCATTGGTGTTATTTATGGAGCGTTTAGTGCAATAAAACAAACAGATTTAAAATATATCAATGCATACTCATCAGTAAGTCATTTAGGGATGGTATTATTTGCTTTACTCATGCTAAATAAAACCGCTTGGAATGGTGCTATTTTGCAATCGCTTTCACACGGCTTTATGACTGCTCTTTTCTTTGCTTTAATTGGAATGATTTATGGAAGGACACATACCAGAGATATTTATAAACTGGGAGGATTATTAAAAGTAATTCCTTTTATCTCGGTTATATATGTTATTGTAGGTTTGGCATCGTTGGGCTTGCCAGGACTTAGTGGCTTTATTGCAGAGATGAATATTTTTGTTGGCGCATTTCAACACGAAGATATGTTTTATAGAGTCTCAACAATTATTGTAGTTTCAGCAATTGTGGTAACTGCTGTTTACATTTTACGTGCAGCAGGAATTATGCTTATGGGACCAGTAAGAAATGAAGCCTATTTAAACTTGCCAAAAGTAACTTGGTATGAAAAAACAGGAATATTATTACTATTAATTCCAATTGTAGGAATGGGTGTTGCGCCTCTTTGGTTAAGTGATATGATTATGGAAAGTTTACAACCTTTTATTCAAGGATTATTATGATAGAAGCTAGAAGACAGGTGACAGAAGTAAAAATTAAAGATATAATGCATATGAATACTTCTGTCTTCGGACTTATGTCTTCAAGTCAAACAAATAAATTTGAAAGAAATGAATTTAGATAGTTTCTTATTAATGAGACAAGAAATTTTATTATTAGCAATTATTTTATTGCTGGTTGTAGCAGAAATTTTTATGCCTCAAAACAAGAAGGGTAGTATTGTGCATTTGGCTATCTTTTTATTTGGCATTCATACCATTGTTGGATTTTTTGCAATTGATGAAAGCAGTTTATTTGGCGGAATGTTTCGTACTGACGGATTAATTCATTTCTTTAAAAATGTGCTAAATATAGGCGTGTTTATTGTGTTATTACAATCGGCAGATTGGTTGCAGGAAAAAATTGTACAACATAATAGAGGGACAGAATTTTTTATTTTGCTGTTTTCCTCTTTATTAGGAATGTATTTTATGATTTCTTCTGGCGACTTTTTAATGTTCTATTTAGGGTTAGAATTGTCAACACTTCCAGTAGCGGCATTAGCAGCTTACGAAACTACAAAAAGAAAATCGAGTGAAGCTGGGATTAAATTATTGTTATCAGCAGCTTTAGCTTCTGGTGTTTCCTTATTTGGTATTTCTATGCTGTATGCAACAACAGGATCCATTTATTTTAATGAAATTATTGAAGTTATTTCGGCTACCAACTTGTCTGTTTTAGGTTTAATTCTGTTTTTTTCAGGATTAGCATTCAAAATTTCTTTGGTTCCATTTCATTTCTGGACTGCTGATGTTTATGAAGGCGCACCAATTAGTATTGCATCTTATCTTTCGGTAATATCTAAAGGTGCAGCAGCATTTATTTTACTGATTTTATTATTCACAATTTTTAAACCCTTAATGTATATCTGGGAAAATTTGGTATACGTAATTGCTATTGCGACTATGTTTATAGGTAATTTATTTGCCTTACGTCAACAAAATATGAAACGCTTTTTAGCATTTTCATCTATTGCTCAAGCTGGATTTATCTTGTTAGGGTTAATGACAGGAAATCAATTAGGTGTAGCTACAGTTGTTTATTTTGTTTTGGTTTATGTGTTTTCAAACTTGGCAGCTTTTGGGGTAGTACAAGCCATTTCTTTGAAAACAGGAAAAGAAAACATGAATGATTATGAAGGCTTATACCGAACAAACCCTAAGTTAAGTATGGTCATGATGTTGGCCTTATTTTCTTTAGCAGGAATCCCTCCTGTTGCGGGTTTCTTTGGTAAGTTTTTCTTATTTGTAGCGGCAGCTAGCGAAGGCTATTATTGGCTTGTTTTTATTGCTGTGGCTAATGTAACCATTTCATTGTATTATTATTTATTGGTTGTTAGAGCGATGTTTTTACGAAAAAGCGACCAAGCCATTCCATTTTTTAAGAACAAACTTTATATGAGATTAGGGCTTATAATTACTGTATTAGGGATTTTAATTCTAGGAATATATAGTCCGTTATATGATTACATTTTTGAATTAAGCAGTAAATTTTAGAAAATTATGGGATTAGTAGGAAAACACATGTTTGGCAGTGTTGAGGAGACAAGAGTCACTTTTGTTGAAAAAGGGGTTACTGAAAATCGTAGAGAATTTTTAAAAAAATTACTAGAGCATAACGGATTTGAAGTTATAATTGGAGAAGATAAAATAAAAGTAGAAGGCGACCCACAATTATATACAGTAGCAGTAACTGATATGGTTTTTAACCCAACCGTTTGGGTCTTTCAACGTAGGTTAAAAACCTTCGATGGCCATAAAGTCACACAAGATTATTGGAATCAACGTACTGAAGACACAAACCCTCAGTATTGGAATAACGGTTCTAAAAAAGAATCTTAGAGTATAGTGTCATTTCGAAATGAGGAACGATTGAGAAATCTATAGGCTAAACGTAGTTAAATTATAAAATGTTGAGCTGCTTTATGCGATTTCTCGTTTCACTCGAAATGACTAAAACTCTTGCTAGTTGGTAGGTTTTTGATATTCTTCTAAAGGGAGGAATCCATCCTTCAATGTATTGTTGATTAAATTAATTAGATTTTCACTTTCACTTCGACAAACTCAATGTGACATATTGGATTACTGATTATTATGTCTTAAAATCTATTAACTTTTCAGGACCTTCAAGGACTGTTTTTACAATTTGAATTGTACCATCCTCTTTTGTAGAAATACTCCACTTAATTAATGATATTTTGCCATGTTCAATTTCAATTCCAGTAATACTTCTAGGATGTACACAGCTTCCATCGTTAAAAAATGCAATATCTCCTGGTTCAGGAAAACGTGGTCTGTGTGTATGTCCAACAATGGTAATGAGATTATTATTTTCAGAAATCCAATTCTTGGTTCTGCGCTCTACTTTTATAAGTTCTTTATAGTTTTTCGCAGGACTTGTTGGATCAGCAATTCCCATAACTTGTAAGGGTTTCCAAAGGATTCTCACTAAAAATCGACTCCATTTCCAAAAGGTGTAATTCCACCAATCGGCTTGATGCCCATGCGTTAAAAATACTTCTTGTTTGGTGTCTGAATGTTTTAAAACAATCCCTTCATGATATTCAATATCCTTGAATAATTCTACATTTTCACCTGTTTTAGTATCAAAATATGTAGATAAGGTTTTCTTTACATAATCAGGATTACGATATACCATATCATGGTTTCCCCAAATCATATGAAGTTTTTGCTCTTTATTAAATTGTTTTAAAAGCAGATATACATTTTGGTGTGCATCAAAAATTGGCTTAAATGATAGATTTTCCCATAATTCGTCGCCATCACCAACCTCAATGTATTGAAAGCCTTCATTAAAATAATGCTTTAAAGCATGAAAATAAATGTTTCTATTGTTTGCAAAATCGTCGGCAAAACTATTGTCTCCACGATGGCAATCACTAAATAAGATAAACTTACTAGAGTCGTCAAAGTTTACAACTTTAGCATTTTTATAAGCGTTATTTAGGCGTTTTTTGGATGACATGGAATAAAAGTAAATAAAAAATGTCATTTTAAACGACGTAAAAAACCTCATTTAGGAGATTCTTCATTTCTTTCAGAATGACATTAAAATTTTATTTCTTAAAAGCGAGTTGCCAAATGTAGTTTAGCAACTATTTAAAAGCATTCAAACCTGTAATGTCTAAACCAGTGATTAGTAAATGGATATCGTGAGTTCCTTCATAAGTAATCACACTTTCTAAATTCATAGAGTGTCGCATAATAGAATATTCGCCAGTTATTCCCATGCCACCAAGCATTTGTCTAGCTTCTCGTGCAATGTTTATTGCCATATCCACATTATTACGTTTTGCCATCGATATTTGTGCTGAAGTTGCTTTGCCATCATTACGCAAAACACCAAGTCGCCATGTTAATAATTGTGCTTTGGTAATTTCTGTAATCATTTCGGCTAATTTCTTTTGTTGCAATTGAAATGCTCCAATTGGTTTCCCAAATTGGATACGTTCTTTACTATATCGTAAAGCTGTATCATAACAATCCATTCCTGCTCCAATGGCTCCCCAAGCAATACCATAACGTGCAGAATCTAAACAGCCTAAAGGTGCTCCTAATCCAGATTTGTTTGGCAATAAGTTTTCTTTAGGAACTTTTACATTATCAAAAATTAATTCTCCTGTAGCAGATGCACGAAGTGACCATTTTCCATGAGTTTCTGGTGTTGAAAACCCTTCCATACCACGCTCTACAATCAACCCATGAATACGTCCATTTTCATCTTTTGCCCAAACCACAGCAACTTCTGCAAATGGTGCATTTGATATCCACATTTTAGCGCCATTTAAAAGATAGTGATCTCCCTTATCTTTAAAATTGGTTACCATTGCAGATGGATTAGAACCATGATCTGGTTCGGTTAAACCAAAACACCCTATCCATTCACCACTTGCGAGTTTTGGTAAGTATTTTTGTCGTTGTGCTTCGTTTCCATATTTCCAAATGGGATACATTACTAATGAAGATTGTACTGATGCTGTACTGCGCACACCAGAATCGCCACGTTCTATTTCTTGCATAATTAAACCATAAGAAATTTGGTCTAATCCAGCTCCTCCATATTCCTCTGGAATATAAGGTCCAAAGGCTCCAATTTCTGCTAACCCATTTACTATTTGATGCGGGAATTCAGCCTTTTGAGCATATTCTTCTATTATAGGAGAAACATCACGTTTTACCCATTCTCGTGCAGAATCACGTACGAGTTTGTGTTCTTCTGTTAATAGTTCGTCTAAATTATAATAATCGGGAGCTTCAAATAAATCTTGCTTCATGTTTATTTATTTTAATGCACCAAATTTAAGTATTGTGAATGAATCCAACACATTTTTAAAAGGAAAATTATTGATTTAAAAACTCTGCTAATAAGCAATGAAAATGATGAACACCTTTTTCCATTTTTGGTGAAAATCGACCAGCTTTATAAAATGAAGAGCGGACTCCTTTTTGAACATTTTCTACAATCATTTCATCTTCCAATTCTACTTTATCCAAAATACTTCCAGCTCCTTCATCTAGTTTAGTATCGTCATACACATAGGTTATAAAAGAAACTTCTGTTTTATTTATGCTAATGGGTTTTACAATATTTATGGATAATCCCCAAGGATAAAAATTAAACATCATATTTGGGAAAACCCAATAGTAATAAGCTGCTACATTTTTACCATAATCTATATGACCTTCAGGCAAATCAAAAACTTCTGTAGTTTCATTAGTATAACCAATTTGAAGATTACAATATTCGTAAATTTCAGTTTTATAACTTCCATAATCCAACACTTTATTTAAATCTTCATGTACAAAAGGTACATGAAAGCCTTCCAAATAATTATCACAATATAAAGCCCAATGTGCATTTAATGAATAGTTTTTAGAAAGTGATTCATTTAATATAAATTCATTTAGTGGTAAAAATCCAATACGTTCATTCATTTTATCAATGACTTGTTGAAAATTGAAAGAAGGATTTAATCCTGCAAATAAAAGTGTTCCCCATTTTTTAAGTGGAAATTGATGCAAATTATCACATGGTCTTGGGAAGTCTACAGCCTCTTTAAATTCAGGCATATATTCAAACTCTCCCTTTAAATTAAAGCGTCTTCCATGATACAAGCAAGTTAACTTTTTCGACTCTCCAGAATTTAATGCCACCAAATTCCCTCTATGCGTGCAAACATTTGTTAAGCAATTTATATTACTTTCTTCATCTCTTGTAAGTAGCATTGGCTCGGTTAAATAATTATCCAGCAATACAAAAGGATAAACAGAATGTGGTAATGAAACTAAATTTTCATCACCAATCCATTGCCAAGATTTTAAAAAAACCTTCTCTTTGATTATTTCAAAAACAGATTCATCCTTATAAAAAGATGCAGGTAACGTTTTCGCTTTAGTAATATTTAGATTTATGTTGAATTTTCCCACTATAAAATAATTAATTGTACATTCGTTATGCGCTTCTAATTTACATAATTAAATCAATCCACTTTCAAAATCAAATAATGAAATCAAAAACACAAAAAATAGGCTTAATTACTTCAACGTCTTTAGTTGTAGGCAATATGATAGGAGCAGGCATCTTTTTATTGCCAGCCACATTAGCTAAATTTGGAAGTATAAGTTTATTGGGTTGGTTGTTTACAGCTGCTGGCGCAATGGTTTTGGCTAAAATATTTAGCAATATGAGTAAAATATTCCCTGGCTTAAGTGGTGGACCTTACGCTTATTCCAAAGCTGGATTTGGAGATTTTATTGGCTTTTTAGTGGCTTGGGGTTATTGGATTTCAATTTGGGTAAGTAATGCCGCTTTGATTACAGCAATTATAAGTGCATTAAGTGTTTTTTTTCCAGAGCTAAAGACCAATTCAATTTTAGCTATTTCAATTGGTTTAGGAATAATTTGGATATTAACTTGGATAAATAGTAGAGGTGTGAGTGCTTCGGGAAAATTTCAGGTGGTTACTACAATTTTAAAATTGGCACCATTAGTATTTGTTACTTTATTAGGTATATTTTATTTTGATATTAAAAACTTCCCTTCATTTAATTTATCTGGAAGCTCTGATTGGGTAGCACTTGCAGGTGCAGCATCTTTTACGTTGTATGCTTTTTTAGGAATTGAATCAGCTTCTGTTCCAGCTGCCAGTGTTAAAAATCCAGAGAAAACAATCCCAAGAGCTACAATGTTAGGCACCATCATTTCTACACTTGTTTATATATTAGGAACCGTTGTGTTATTTGGAATGTTACCCATTGATATTTTACAAACTTCACCAGCACCTTTTGCAGATGCCGGAAAAATAATTGGAGGCGAATATGCAGGATATTTTGTTGCTGCTGGTGCTGCTGTTTCTGCTTTAGGATGTTTAAATGGATGGATTTTAATGTCTGGACAATTACCAATGGCTACAGCAAAAGATAATATGTTTCCGAGAGTTTTTAAAAGAGAAAATAAAAATGGCGCTCCTTATTTAGGGTTAATAATTGGAAGTGTTTTAACTTCTGTGGTAATGTTGATGAATTACACCAAAGGATTGGTAGATCAATTTTCATTTATAGCCAATTTGGTTGTTTTTACTGCTCTAATCCCTTATTTATTTGTAGCAGCAGCTTATATTATTGTACTCATAGAGAAAAAACGTCACTTTAATAATGCTTTTAAAACTTTCACTTTGGGAACTCTAGGAGCTACATACTCTATTTGGGCAATTTTCGGATCCGGTTCTGAAACTGTTTTTTATGGATTTTTATTATTATTGGCTGGCATTCCTTTTTATGTGTTAATGCAATGGCATAAAAGAAATGAATAAATGAAAACAACACATCATTCAGAATATTTAAAGTTAAAATCGGTTTATTTAAAATCTGCTAAAAATGCTTTTGTTTCTGATGTTTTTTTAAATGAACAATGGAAAGAACTAAACTATTTATCAAAGCCTGATTCTAATGAATCCATTGATGAATATCAATCTTTTGAACAATACTTTAAAGACCAAAATATTGAACTGCATTATTTCCCTTATGATGCCAAAGTGAAAATTGACTCTATTTACTGTCGAGACGCTTCTATTGCTACTGACTTTGGAATGATACTTTGCAATATGGGAAAATCTGGAAGAATAAATGAACCAAAATCTCAAAAGCAAAACTTCATTAAAAACAAAATTCCTATTCTTGGTGAAATTAAATATCCAGGAACATTAGAAGGTGGTGATGTGGCTTGGTTAGATGTAAAAACTTTGGCTGTTGGACACACTTATCGAACCAATTCAAAAGGGATTTCTCAATTAAAAGGACTTTTAGAGCCAAAAGGAATTGAAGTAATTGTTGTAGAGTTACCTCACTATAAAGGTAAAAATGATGTGTTTCATCTTATGTCTATTTTAAGCCCAGTTGATAAAGATTTGGCAGTTGTTTACTCTCCATTAATGCCTATTAAATTTAGAAACGAATTATTACATAGAGGGTTTGAATTGATTGAAGTTCCAGAAGAAGAATTTGAATCCATGGGTTGTAATGTATTGGCTATTGCTCCAAGACAATGTTTAATGGTTGCTGGAAACTCTAAAACCAATGTCTTGCTTGAGGCTGCTGGCTGTAAAGTAAAAACATATAAGGGAAATGAAATTAGTGTAAAAGGTGGAGGAGGGCCAACTTGTTTAACAAGGCCATTATTAAGGTCTTATTAACTACATATTTAAATAGAATTCTTTAGTTAAATTGATATAATCTTGAGTATAATGATGCCTTTTGGTTTCAATAATTAATTCTTCTGTTTTTACTTCCCGCTTTTTGATTGAAAATTCAATTAAACTTCTCTTTACTTCAGATTCTAGATTTCCCTTTACTCTTAAAAGTCTATTTGGAAATAAATTTACTTCAGCACTTAATCCAATAAAATTTTCTTCTTCTTTATAAGGAATAATGACTGAAAATTTTCCATTTTCAGCTAGTAACTTTGAAACACTTTCAATTAAATGTTCGAAAGGCATCGCATCTTGAAATCTTGCTAAATCCCGTTGTTGGTTTTGGCTCTTATAGTCATCAGAATAAAATGGAGGATTCGATATAATTAAATCATACTTATCTTCAATCTCATCAGCAAATTCTTGTAGTGAAGCATGGTAACAAAATAACCTATCATTCCAAGGAGAGTTTTCAAAATTCTCTGTGCATTGTTCAAAGGCATTATCATCTATTTCTATGGCTTCAATTTGCTCTGCATTACTTCGTTGGGCAATCATTAAACTTAAAATCCCAGTACCAGCACCAATGTCTAAAACTGAAAAAGGGTTTTGATTTACTGCTGCCCAAGCACCAAGAAGGACACCATCTGTACCAATTTTCATAGCACATCTATCTTGGTTGACACTAAATTTTTTAAAAAGAAAAGGCTTATAAGGCATATTAAGCTTTTAACGCTAAAAGTATTAATAATACGTCAACTTTATTGAAAAATGAATTCTCTATATGTTGAAAGCTAACTATTAAACTATGTTAAAATTTACAATTTAAAAATCTATTTTAAGTTATAATTACGTAAATGTTTAAAAGTAGTCATATGAAAATAAATCATTCAGAAAAAGTTATAACAAAAGCAAATAATTTATTAATGATGAATTACGAGGTTGAAAAAATTTATACAGATGCCTCTGAAGTTGTTAATAATGATGAATTAAAATATTTTTTCAGGGAGCTCGCTTTTGAAAGAAATGAGTATGCTAGAGTATTAAGGAAAGAAACAATTAAGCTTGGAGGTCAGCCTCAAATTTTTGAAGGGTTAAACAAATTGAGTAGAGCCTATTATATTTTCTGGAAAAATTTAAAGCCATTGCTAAAGGAAAATGATTCAGCAGAGTTGCTTGATCAAGTATGCAATATCAAAGTATGGAGCATTGATAATTACAATAATTTACTACAAGAGTTTAATTTAACTTTATCACTGTGTAAACTTTTGGCAGAACAACGGGATTTACTTTATTCTAAAATGAATAGTATAAAGGCTAAAGAAATTTTAGAGGTATAAATTTATTAATCCTTCTGGAGTTTCAACCCAAATGGTTTCTGCTTCTCTGTCTACCTTTACAATAAATTCATCATTCATAGGAATTAAAATCTCAATACCATCTCGATCTACTTCAAAAAGAGCTTGAGATGTTGAATCATTTATAGCTTTAATAATGCCAACTTTCCCAAAATTTTTATCAATTATTTTAAAGCCTATAATTTCATGAAAATAAAATTTATTGCCTTCCAATTTTGGTAATAATTCTAAGGGTAAATACACATCGCTTTTCAGTAATGCATCTGCATCTTCTTCGGTAGTGACTTCTTCAAATTTTACACGTAGTAAATCGGATTTATGAAGTTGAGAAGTTTCAATAAAAAATGGGATTAAAGTATTACGAATAAAAATAAAAACAGCGTCTAGATGCTCGTATATTTCAGGTTGATCGGTATCTAGTTTTATAAGGAGTTCTCCCTTAAAACTATATTTTCTTACAATCTTTCCTAAGTAAAAACAATCGTCAATCGTCATAATTATAAAATAGAAAACTCCGATAATAATTTATCGGAGTTTAAAAGTATAAAAAATTAATATTTTTTACTCTTCTTCGTTTGAAGCTTTTACTTCTTCAACAGCTTCTTCTGTTTTTGTCTCCTCAGAAACTGTTTCTGCTGTTTCTTCTACTGTTGCAACTTCTTCAGCAACTTCTTCAGCAACTTCCTCTTCAACTGCAACTGCTGTTCTTGCTTCGTTTACTGCTTTTTCAGCTTCTAATGCTTTAGATGCTGCATCTGCTTTTGCTTTTGCTAAATTATCCACTTTTGCATCAACTTTAGCAGCTTTTTCGTCTAACCAATCTTGAAATTTTTTCTCGGCTTCTTCTTCTGTTAAAGCTCCTTTTTTAATGCCTCCTGCTAAGTGATTTTTTAATAAAACGCCTTTATAAGATAAAATTGCTCTTGCTGTATCAGTAGGTTGTGCTCCATTTTGAAGCCATTTAACTGCACCATCAACATTTACATCTATAATCGCTGGGTTTACATTTGGATTGTAAGTTCCTAATTTTTCAAGGTATTTACCATCTCTTTTTGATCTTGCATCTGCTGCAACAATCCAGTAAAAAGGTTTTCCTTTTTTACCGTGTCTTTGTAGTCTTAATTTAACTGCCATAGTAATTAATTAGTGAGGTTCTCGACCTCGATTATTAATGAGAGCGCAAAGATACTATATTTTTATAAATCTCAATTAAAAGTTTGATATTTATTATAGTTACGAACTTTTGTGTTTAGAAATTCTATATAAATTAAAGACTAGTACTACTAAATAGCCCCAAATACCTACGATAAGTATATTTGGTATAATGAGATTAAACCAAGGAGCTTTTGTTGGTGGCGACCACATGGTGCGTTCATCAAAAGCTGATTGATCTACTATTGGTTTTCCAATGGTTGTTTCAACAATATCTTTAATAGTACCATAATCGTCGCTATCATCTAAAATAACTTCATAATTTAATATACCTTCAAGTCCTGGCATTATTTCTGTAATAGGGGCATTAATTATACCATTT
>CAZQBE010000012.1:0-18597 GCA_964591595.1 uncultured Flavobacteriaceae bacterium | reverse complement strand
AAATTCAACAGGATGCATTTAGACTTCAAATACGATTAGCAAAGCAATATAAATTACCAATAGTAATTCACTGTAGAGAAGCCTTTAATGAGATTTTTCAAATTTTGGAAGAAGAAAAAGACGATAATTTATTCGGAATTTTCCATTGCTTTACGGGAACCATGGAACAAGCACACCAAGCCATTTCATACAACATGAAACTTGGTATAGGAGGCGTAGTAACTTTTAAAAATGGAAAAATCGACCAATTTTTAAATCAAATAGATTTGAAACATATAGTTTTAGAAACCGATGCTCCATATTTATCGCCAACACCATATAGAGGTAAGCGTAATGAGAGCAGTTATATAATTAAGGTGTTGGATAAATTATCTGACATATATAATATGTCTCAAGAAAAAATTGCCGAAATTACCACAGCAAACTCAAAAGCCATTTTTAAAGTTTAGTAATGAGTAAACCAAAAATACTATTAATATATACAGGAGGAACTATAGGGATGATAAAAGACCCCGAAACAGGAGTGTTACGTTCTTTTGACTTTGATAATTTACTTGTTAGAATTCCAGAGCTTAAGCTATTAGATTGCTCAATAGAAACAGTGTCATTTAAGAATCCAATTGATTCCTCTAATATAAATCCTGAATATTGGGTTCAAATTGCTGAAATAATCGAGGAAAACTATACAAATTGTGACGGTTTTGTGGTGTTACATGGTAGTGATACCATGAGTTATTCGGCTTCTGCCTTAAGCTTTATGTTGGAAAATATTGCAAAACCAGTCATTTTTACAGGATCTCAATTACCAATAGGGGATTTACGTACAGATGCCAAAGAAAATCTAATTACATCCATACAAGTAGCTTCACTTCAAGAAAAGGGCAAGCCTATAATTAAAGAAGTGTGCCTTTATTTTGAATACAAATTATATAGAGGCAATCGCACAACTAAAATAAATGCTGAGCATTTTGAAGCTTTCGCGTCTTTAAATTATCCTGACTTAGCGGAATCTGGAGTGCATCTTAAAATTAATAAGGAGCATTTATTTAAGCCCAATCCAAGAAAGAGGCTAAAAATTCACAAGGCATTAGATATAAACATAGCAGTAATTAAATTATTTCCAGGAATTTCACCAATGCTGTTATCATCAATTTTTGATACCTCAGGATTAAGAGGTGTAATTCTGGAAACCTATGGCGCAGGAAACACAACCAGTAGCAAATGGTTTATAGATGTATTAAAAGCAGCCATTAAAAAAGGTGTACATATTATTAATGTTACACAATGTTCCGGAGGAAGTGTTATAATGGGACAGTACGAAACCAGTATACAATTAAAAAAGATTGGTGTTATCTCAGGAAGGGATATGACAACTGAAACCGCTGTTACAAAATTAATGTACTTGTTAAGTAAGAATTTAAAGGCAAAAGATTTTAAAATTCTTTTTGAAAGGTCATTAAGAGGAGAGATGACGCAAAATTAACAAGCAAAGTTTTAAGGTTTAAACTTTTTTTTGTTATTTGAGCCGCTGTAACTAAAAATTAAAATTTTAGAGAGGTGGCCGAGTGGTCGAAGGCGCACGCCTGGAAAGTGTGTATACGCCAAAAGCGTATCGAGGGTTCGAATCCCTTCCTCTCTGCAAAAGAGAGTATTGAGATTTTCTTAGGTGAATACCGTATACTCTGTTGAAAATTTAATTTGTTAATTACAATTTTTTTATATCTTTAACGCTTTAACTAATAAAATTAAGATCAAGAACAATGAAAAGATTATTTTCTATTCTAGCTATCGCAGGTATTATGGCATTCGGAACTGTAAATGCGAATACAAATGCGAACACAATCACAACTGCTAATACAGTTGTAAGTTCAACTCAAGATGATGCCGCTCCTGCTGAAGAAGTTAGCTTTCACCAAAACTTAAAAAAGAGATTTATTGAAGGTGGTCCAGGATTTATGGGCATTGTATTATTATGTTTAATTCTTGGATTAGCAATTGCTATAGAAAGAATTATCTTTTTAAACCTTTCTACGACAAACACTAAAAAATTAACACAAAGTGTGGAAGATGCACTTGCTTCTGGAGGTGTTGAAGCTGCAAAAGAAGTTTGTAGAGACACCAAAGGGCCTGTAGCATCCATATTTTATCAAGGATTAGATAGAGTAGATGAAGGCTTGGAACAAGTTGAAAAAGCTGTTGTGAGTTATGGTGGTGTACAAATGGGACAATTAGAAAAAAACGTGTCTTGGGTTTCGTTATTTATTGCCTTAGCACCAATGCTTGGTTTCATGGGAACCGTAATTGGTATGATTGATGCGTTCGATAAAATTGAAGCGGCCGGAGATATGAATCCTTCATTAGTTGCAGGAGGTATTAAAATAGCACTTTTAACTACGGTATTTGGATTAGTAGTAGCTATTATCCTTCAAGTGTTTTATAACTATATTATTGCAAAAATTGATAGTATTGTAAACGATATGGAAGATGCATCTATTACATTGATGGACTTATTAATAAGACACAAGAAGTAATAACCTTTAAAATCATATATTATTATGAATTTACATAAAATTTTAAAGATAATTGCGGCTGTATTAAGCTTAGTCGGCGCAGTGCTTTTAGCAATGATTATGTCCTCAGGAGATGATGCTATTGAAGCAGCATATTTATCTGGAGGTGACACAGCTACAGTAGATAACATGATTTATGTATCTTATGTTATTTTCCTTTTGGTGTTAGCATTTGTTGTGATTTTTGTAGTCAAAAATTTATTTTCAAATACAGGATCACTTAAAAGTACATTAATGGGAGCAGGAGCTTTTGTAGCCGTACTAGTAATAGCATATCTTCTTTCAGGTGGAGATACCACAGAATATTTAGACCAAGGTGTTCCAGTATCCGAAGGAACATCGCAATTGGTTGGAGCGGGAATCGTATCGTTTTACATATTTGGGGCCCTAGCTATATTTTCAATATTTTTCTCAGGAATTAAAAAATTAACTAAGTAATTATGGCAAAGCGAGCAGCACCAGAAGTAAATGCAGGCTCTATGGCCGACATTGCTTTTTTATTACTAATATTTTTCCTAGTAACTACTACTATGGAAAAAGATTCTGGAATAAATAGAAAGCTTCCTCCAATGGAAGATTCTGAAGAAGATGTAATCATTAAACAAAAAAATATCTTTACTGTATTATTAAATGGTAGAGATCAATTACTTGTTGAAGATGAAATTATGGAGCTTAAAGACTTAAGAGCAGCCGCTGTTGAGTTTTTAGATAATGGAGGCGGTACAGATGCCGACGGGAATAAGTGTGATTATTGTCATGGTAAAAAAGATCCAAGTTCATCAGATCACCCAGACAAAGCCATTATTTCTTTAAAGAATGAGCGTCAAACATCTTATGGACAATATATTTCTGTTCAAAATGAATTGGTTGCCGCCTATAATGTGTTAAGAAACAGAAGAGCACTTGAAATAGGGCCAAGAAAAGGTTTTGCAGATATGAATTTTATTGAGATGCAAAAAAACTATAAAGATGTAAATTGGGTGGGAAATAAAGAAAAGCTGAAAGAAGTGATATCTCAAATAAAAAAAGAATATCCTCAAAAACTTTCAGAAGTTCAATAATAATTTAGAATTTAATACAGTTATAAGAATATGTCTAAATTTAAAAAGAAAAAAGATGGCGGTTTGCCAGCAATTAATACAGCATCTTTACCAGATATTGTATTTATGCTATTGTTCTTCTTTATGGTAGCTACGGTAATGAGAGACAATTCTCTTATGATTGAAAACGGTTTGCCTTCAGCTTCAGAAGTTGAAAAGCTAGAAAAGAAAAACTTGGTAATGTATATTTATGTTGGAAAACCTAGCTCACAGTATAAAAAGAAATATGGGACTGAAGCGAGAATACAACTTAACGATAAATTTGCTGAGGTAGGAGATATAGCTGCTTTTATTGCTTCTGAAATAGCAACTAAAAGAGAAATAGAAATTCCATATTTAACAACATCTCTAAAAGTAGATAAGAAAGCAAATATGGGATTAATTGGAGACATTAAGCAAGAACTTAGAAAAGTAAATGCCTTAAAAATAAATTATGCTTCTATAAAAGGAGACGTGTCTCGAAATAAACAATAAGAAATTAAGTTTATATAAATACAAAAGGCATTCTTAATAGGATGCCTTTTATATTTAGTACTGTTTTTTATATTATTAAACAAACAGTAATAAAAATGAATACTGTTGTATGAAATCTTTTTTAGTTTTTTTTATAGCATTAATATGTTGTCAATTGGCATTTGGTCAAGAAAGGCAAACCAAAAGTGTGGATTCATTGTATAAAGAAGATCAATTTTATTTTGGATTAACGTATAATGCATTGGTAAATATGCCTCAAGGCATGTCACAAAATGGATTTTCAAGCGGGTTTCACCTTGGGTTTATAAAAGATATACCTATTAACAAAAAAAGGAATTGGGCATTAGGTATTGGCTTGGGCTTTTCTACAAATACTGTAAACCACAATTTATTAATAATAGAGGATACACAAGGCAATTATAATTATGAGTTGTTAGAGAGGTCACAGTTTACCAAGAACAAATTTTCAAGGCAACTTATCGAAATTCCATTTGAATTAAGATGGCGCACATCTACACTTGAAACATATAAATTCTGGAGAGTTTATACAGGATTTAAACTTGGGTATGTATTTGCTTCAAATACAAGGTTTACGAGTTCTTCTGAGAGTATTAAACAAACAAAAATCGAAGACTTTGACAAAGTTCAATATGGAATATCACTAGGTATAGGTTATAATACATGGAATGCTTATGTATATTATGCTCTTAATCCGATTTTTAAAGAAGAAGCTAAACTTAATGGAGAATCAATAGATATTAGATCTTTAAAAATTGGTTTGATGTTTTATATCTTATGATTTTATTGTCTTACTACAACCAATAATTGAGCATTATTAGCTGCGGAATTAAACCTATAAAAAAGCCAATTACGAGTTCAATATTTGTATGTGCTTTCAAATGTAGTCTTGATGTTGCAATAGCACCGATAATAATACTAATTAAAGCAATATACTCATTAATATTAATGCTGTAGTGAATACTAAGGGCTATTAAAAATAGGAATACTCCTCCAGAAGCAATCATATGTATACTAGCTTTAAACTTTAAAATGGCGAGCATTAAACAAGTTAGTGTAGAGAGTAATATACCAATAAAGAAAAAGTAGAGCTCAATAAATTGATTTTGTGGTAATATGCGTTGTACAACAATAAAGATAATTATGCTATTTATCGCTAAAGGCAAAATACGTTCTTGGGCTGATTTAAGCTGTACTGAATTTACTTTACGTAAAGTTTTTAGTAAAAAATATAGTAATATAGGGAGTAGTATTGTAAGTAAGCCTAACGAAAATAGTTTTGCTTTTATAATTGGTAAAGGAATAAATTTAGGAGACTTGTAAAAATAAAAAGCAACCCCAAGAAAAGGCATGAATATTGGATGAAAGAGATATGATATACTTTTTAAAATAGCGTTCACTTTAAATTTGTTTTCTAAGCCTAGCTACTGGAATATCTAACTGTTCTCTGTATTTGGCAACGGTTCGTCTTGCAATGGGGTATCCTTTTTCTTTTAAAAGCTTTGCTAATTTTTCATCGGTAAGAGGCTTTTTCTTGTCTTCGTTTTCTATAACTGTCTCTAAAATTTTCTTAATCTCTCGCGTGGACACATCCTCTCCTTGATCATTCTTCATAGATTCACTAAAGAATTCCTTGATTAATTTTGTGCCATAAGGGGTATCAACATATTTACTATTTGCAACACGAGAAACGGTAGATATATCCATGCCTATTTCATCAGCAATATCTTTTAGAATCATAGGTTTTAATTTGCGTTCATCTCCCGATAAAAAATAATCTTTTTGATAGTGCATAATGGCACTCATGGTTACAAATAGTGTCTGTTGACGTTGTCTTATAGCCTCAACAAACCATTTGGCAGCATCAAGTTTTTGTTTGATAAATAACACAGCATCTTTTTGAGATTTTGATTTGTCTTTCGACTCTTTGTAGCCTTTAAGCATGTTATTATACTCTCGAGACACATGAAGTTCTGGTGCATTTCTTCCATTAAGTGTTAACTCTAATTCGCCATCTATTATTTTAATGGTAAAATCAGGAACAACATGTTCAACAATTTTAGTATGTCCTGAAAAAGAACCTCCAGGTTTTGGGTTTAAGTGCTCTATTTCTAGAATAGCTTCTTTAAGCTCTTCTTCAGAAATATTAAATTTTTGGAGTAGTTTTTTATAATGCTTTTTAGAAAACTGGTCGAAAGCCTTGTCAATAATTTGAATGGCGAGCTCAACACTTGGAGTTTTTGATTTACGGAGTAACTGAATCAATAAACATTCCTGCAAATTACGAGCACCAACACCTGCTGGATCTAATTGTTGTACAACTTTTAAAACACGTTTTATCTTATCTTCTGTGGTGTATACGTTTTGAGTGAAGGCAAGGTCGTCTAAAATATCTGATAGCAAGCGACGTATATAGCCACTACTATCAACACTACCTACAAGAAATTCAGCAATTTTATAACCTTCTTCGTCTAATCTAAACGTATTTAATTGATTAATTAAATGTTGTGTAAAGGATGTTCCTGAAGCGTATGGAATACTTTTTTCTTCATCATCAACACTATAATTATTAACTTGCATCCTATAATCTGGAATTTCATCATCACTTAAATATTCGTCCACATTAATGTCTTCAGCATTAATAGAATCACTATCGTTAAAATCGTCTTGATTATCAAAATTGTCTTCATATTCTTCAGTATTCTCTTTGCCACTTTCTAAAGCTGGATTTTCTTCCAGTTCTTGTTTAAGACGTTGCTCAAAAGCTTGTGTAGGTAACTGAATTAACTTCATCAACTGGATTTGTTGAGGCGATAATTTTTGAGATAATTTAAATTGTAAATACTGTTTAAGCATTGTTTTTATTTGGGTTTCTATAAAAATAGAAAAAACAATCTACTTTCATTACAGAACGAAGATTGTTTTATTATATATTTTAATCTATGGGTTAAAATTCCGCGTTTTGAGGTGTTCTAGGGAAAGGAATAACGTCTCTAATATTACTCATTCCAGTGGCGAACATTACAAGGCGTTCAAATCCTAAACCAAAACCAGAATGCACTGCAGTACCATATTTACGTAAATCTAAATACCACCATAATTCTGCTTCAGGGATATTAAGAGCCGCCATTTTCTCTTTAAGAACTTCTAAGCGTTCTTCACGCTGTGACCCTCCAACAATTTCTCCTATTCCTGGAAACAAAATATCCATAGCACGAACAGTTTTACCATCTTCATTTAATCGCATATAAAAAGCTTTAATATTAGCAGGATAATCAAATAAAATGACAGGACATTTAAAATGTTTTTCAACCAAAAAACGTTCATGTTCACTTTGCAAATCGGCACCCCAACCATTAATAAGGTATTTAAATTTCTTTTTCTTATTGGGTTTACAATTGCGTAAAATATCAATTGCTTCGGTGTAGCTTACACGTTTAAAATTGTTGTCTACTACAAAGCGTAATTTATCAGTGAGCGACATTTCCTGACGTTCGGCTTGTGGTTTAGATTTATCTTCTTGAATTAAACGTTGTTCTAAAAAGGCTAAATCGTCTTTGTTATGTTCTAAAATATAGTTTAACACCGATTTTGTAAAAGCTTCTGCCAAATCCATATTACCTGCTAAATCCATGAAGGCAACTTCGGGTTCTATCATCCAAAATTCTGATAAATGGCGCGATGTATTTGAGTTTTCGGCTCTAAAGGTAGGGCCAAATGTATATACTTTACCGAGTGACATGGCGTAGGCTTCTGCTTCTAACTGCCCAGAAACGGTTAAGTTAGTTTCTTTTCCGAAGAAGTCTTGAGTATAATCGATATTACCATACTCGTTTTGAGGTGGATTTTTAGCATCGAGTGTACTTACACGAAACATTTCTCCAGCACCTTCGGCATCGCTTCCCGTAATTATAGGCGTATGCAAATAGTAAAAACCATTCTCATTAAAATACTTGTGTATGGCAAATGATAAGGAGGAGCGCAATCGCATCACAGCACTAAAGGTATTTGTACGGGTACGTAAATGCGCGTTTTCACGCAAAAATTCAAACGAATGCTTTTTAGGTTGAATAGGATATTCTTCAGGGTCAGAATCCCCAAGGATACTAATAGAAGTTACTTTAATTTCTACCGATTGCCCTTTGCCTTGGCTTTCTACCAAAGTTCCTTTAATATGAATAGCAGCACCTGTTGTAATTCTTTTTAAAATAGACTCGTCAGTATTCTCAAAATCAATAACACATTGTATATTATTAATTGTAGAACCATCGTTTAAAGCAATAAAACGATTGGCGCGGAAAGTTCTTACCCAACCCTTTATTTCAATTTCAACTAGAGTTTTGTCTTGAGATAATAATTCAGCGACTGTACTAAGCATCATTTTTTCAGTATTAATTTAGTGTGCAAAGATAAAAAAACCCACTGGCTTTCAAGCACCAAAAGATGAAATATCAATTTTTTAAATATCAGATTCCTAATACCTGTATTTAACTATTCTGCTTTTTCGTCGTCTTCAGGGATTATCCTAAAATTAGGTTCTTTTAAAACCTCTTTGTTAGCAATACTTCTTTCTAACGATAGTAATAATGATGGTAATAATAATAAGTTAGCTAGCATAGCAAATAACAGTGTGGCTGAAACTAAAGCACCAAGAGCTACTGTCCCTCCAAAATTTGAAATAATAAACACTGAGAACCCAAAGAATAGTACAATAGAGGTGTAGAACATACTAATACCTGTTTCTTTTAAGGCAGCATAAACAGACTTTTTAATTTTCCAGTGATTGGCTTGCAACTCTTGCCTATATTTTGCTAAAAAGTGAATGGTATCATCTACAGATATCCCAAAGGCAATACTAAATACTAAAATGGTAGATGGTTTTATTGGCACACCCAAATAACCCATTAATCCTGCTGTAATGAGTAGTGGCAGCAAATTTGGAATTAAGGAAACAACAATCATTCTAAAAGACCTAAACATATATGCCATAAAAACGGAAATTAATACAATAGCTAAGGATAGAGAAAGAATTAAATTATTTATTAAATATTTGGTTCCTTTTTGATATAAATACGCTTTTCCAGTTAAGGAAACGCTGTATTTTTCTTTTGGAAAAACTTTTTTAATCTTATTTCTAAGATTTTCTTCGATACGCTCCATTTTATCTATTTCGGCATCTTTCATAAATGTAGTAATTCGGGCATATTGCCCTGTACTATCTACAAAGCTTTTAAGCAAATCAAGATTTGTTGATGAGTTTTTAGTATACGCTAAAATAAAGTTGTTTTCCTGTGCTGTAGGAAGTTGGTAGTATTTTGGATTTCCGTTGTAGTAAGCCTGTTTTGTATATTTAACCAAGCTTACCAAGGAGATTGGCCTTGATAATTCTGGGGTCTCAAAAATAAGGTCTTCAAGGGCATTCATGCGTTTAATTGTAGCTAACTTCATCACTCCTTTTTTTTGCTTGGTATTAACCATAATTTCTAAAGGCATAATGCCGTTAAATTCTTTTTCAAAAAAGCGAATATCTCTAAAAAATTCAGAATTTCTTGGCATATCTTCAATGAGGCTGCTAGAAGTTTTTATTTGATAAATTCCAATAATGCTTGTTACTAAAAGAATTAAGGAAACGACATATATTGTGATTCGTTTGTGTTTTACCATGCGCTCCATCCAACTTACAAAAGCATTAATCCAACGTTTACTTAAATGTTCTAAATGCTTGTCTTTTGGCATTGGCATATAACTGTAAACAATAGGAATTATTAATAGGCATAAAATAAAAATGGCAAGGATACTTAATGAAGCAACTATTCCAAACTCAGTGAGCAATTTGCTGTCTGTAATTATAAACGTAGCAAACCCAGAAGCTGTTGTAACATTGGTCATTAATGTCGCATTCCCAATTTTTGAAATGACACGTTGTAAAGACTTTGCTTTATTACCATGTTTTTTTACTTCATGTTGATATTTGTTAATTAAGAAAATACAGTTTGGAATACCGATAACAATAATTAGCGGAGGGATTAGAGCGGTAAGTACTGTAATCTCATATTCCAAGATTCCAATAATTCCAAAGGTCCACATAACACCAATTATAACAACCACCATTGATATTAGTGTCGCTCGGAACGACCTGAAAAAGAAAAAGAAAATAAGAGAAGTTACAAACAGTGCCGCCAAAATGAAAGTGCCAATTTCATCTATTATATTTTGTGAATTTAAAGTGCGTACATACGGCATCCCCGAAACGTGTACGTCAAGATTATAAGTGTCCTCAAAGGCTTTGATTTTTGGGATAAGCATATTTATAATAAAGTCTTTTCTCGTAGGAGTGTTTACAATTGCTTTTTCTAAATAAATGGCCGAACGTATGGTCTTTGTATCCTTATTAAATAAGAAGTTATCATAAAAAGGATATTTTTCAAATAATTGCTTTTCTAAAGTTTCTAATTGTGCTTTTGAAGTAATAGAATCTTTTATAAAAGGCTCTAGGTCAAATTGTTTTTTAGCATTGTTTTTAACAAGTTTCTGAAGGTCACTTATTGAAACTACAGTTTCAACTTCTTTTTCATTTTTGAAGCCTGTTGAAAGTTTATTCCAAGCGTTTAGTTTTTCAACAGAAAATAATGTTGAGTCTTTAACTCCAATAACAATTAAATTACCTTCCTCTCCAAATTTTTCAAGAAAGGCATTATATTCTAAATTTACTTCATGACTGTCTGGTAAAAGATTAGCCTCAGTATATGTAAAACGCATTTTATCCCACTGAAAACTAAAAAAATAGGTTACTAATATAATAGCAATAATAATTACAACTCTATTACGAAGAATTAATCGCGCAACGATTCCCCAAAAGCCAGTAGAAAACAATTTTGTCATAGCTAAATTTAATGGCGCAAAGGTAGATAAATTGTATAGATAAATACACTAAAACAAGTGTTTAACAATTATTTATTAAGATTAATATTAAAGGTAAATTTAAAGGCAATATTGTCTTCAAATTTCGGAAGATGATAAGCACCATAACGATAGGCAAAACTCAAACCAAAACCAAAGACGAGTTTATTAATTTCAAAACCAGATTCCAAATACCCTTTTTCAAGTGTATTAAAACTTATGTTTTCATGACGCAGAATATTATCCATGTTGCCAATTGCAAATCGAGTGATTAATACCAATTGTGGTTTAAACCAAGGAGAAATGTTAAAAGGGTTAAGGTTATGCTTTATTTGTAAGGTTGTGAATCTATCTGAAAAGAATTCATTAAAATACATAGTTTCAAAACTATTGGTTCCAGCTACAGAAAACCGATTAAGGATGGTTTCTTTATTAACATTATTTGGAAAAGCATGATATACATGTGTTATGGGAATATCTCCATTTGCAATACCACTTGTTAATACAATTTGAGTGAAACTCTCGTTTTTATATTTAAAAACCTGAATGGTTCTAAAATCTAATTTTGAAAAACTAAAATCTCCATTCAGAATATTTGTAAAACTTTTTGTGTATTGTAAAGTAAATTTTGGATAACCTACTTTGGTTTCTTTAAGATTATTTAAAACAATTTCAAAATCACTAAAAGGGCTCCATTGCAAGGATATTTTAGTGGTTGTTAAATCAAAATTTGAAAAACTGCCTTTCGTTCCTAAATTAAAGGTGTAGTCATAAGTAGGATTGATTCTATTTAAACTAAACTGTGTTTCGGTAACAATTTTTGAACCTATTTGATGTTCGATTGATATTGCTTTAGATATATTCTTATGGAATAAGCTAATATTTATTAAGCGAGGCTCAAAAAACTGAAAGAAGCGTTTATCTGTTAAAAAGTTTGAATTTCCTGATTCCTCTAAATCATCAGTATATTTTAAGTTAATCCAAGTATTTGTTTTTTTAGAAACTCTAAAACCACCACCAAAACTGTATTTGAAGGTGTGGTCTAAAAAGCCATAAACAGTATAGCCCTCTAATCTAAAATTTTCGAAGAATGTACTATTTGTAATACCTCCTAATCCCGTTCTAAAACCTTCATATTGGTTATATTTAATTAAGTATCTTAAATCAATATTAATATACTTAGTCGGGTAATAGCCATTGCCAATGTTATTTAAAAACTCTGCTTTTCTAATAGAATCGTTTTCAGTTTTTTCTTTACTAGAAGGATTTTTAATCTGCGCTTGACTTTCACAAAGGAAGAAAACAAAAATAAAAAGCCAAAAGTATTTCATTAAAGGGAGCTAAAATATAATTTGAATATATAACATAATAAAAGCAATTTTAGTGCTACATTTTTATTAAACTGTCATAATTTCTTTTTCTTTGTTATGAAATAATTCATCAACTTTAGTAACATGAGTGTTTGTAATGTCTTGAACATCCATTTCAGCATTTGCCTTTACATCCTCAGAAACATCAGTCATTTTTTTAATGTCGTTATTAGCATCTTTTCGAGCATTTCGTATACCAATTTTTGCTTCTTCGGCTTCAGCTTTTGCTTGTTTTGCTAATTCATGGCGTCTTTCTTCTGTAAGCGGTGGGACATTAATAATAATACTTTCACCATTATTCATAGGATTAAACCCAAGATTGGCAATCATAATACCTCTTTCAATCTCTTGTAGCATACTTTTTTCCCAAGGTTGCACAGTTATTGTTCGACCATCAGGAGTGTTTACATTTGCAACTTGAGACAAAGGTGTTTGGGAACCATAATAGTCTACCATAACACTTCCTAACATTGCAGGACTTGCTTTTCCAGCTCTAATATTAACAAATTGTTTTTCTAAATGCTTTAAAGCATTAGTCATTGCTTCTTTAGCAGTATCTAAAATAAATTGAAGTTCGTCGTTCATTTTTAATATTTTTAATCAATATTGTAATTAAGCTAAAAACAAATCTGTTAATGGTTACAAATTAACTTTCGTTCCTACATTTTCTCCCGAGATTACTTTTAGTAAATTTCCTTTCTTGTTCATATCAAAGACTATAATTGGGAGTTTATTCTCTTGACTCAAAGTAAATGCGGTAGTATCCATAACTTTTAAGCCTTTTTTTAATACATCCTCGAAGCTAATAGAATCAAACTTCACAGCAGCTGCATCTTTTTCTGGGTCAGTATTATAGATGCCATCAACACGCGTGCCTTTTAAAATAACATCAGCTTCTATTTCTATGGCTCTTAATACTGCGGCAGAATCAGTAGTAAAATATGGATTTCCCGTACCTCCACCAAAAATCACAACGCGTCCTTTTTCTAAATGTCTCAAAGCTCTTCTACGAATAAATGGCTCTGCTACTTCATTAATTTTAATAGCACTTTGTAATCGTGTGGGTACTTCGGCGTCTTCTAAAGCGCTTTGCAAAGCTAATCCATTAATAACAGTAGCCAGCATTCCCATATGATCTCCTTGAACACGATCCATCCCATGACTTGCACCAGCAACACCTCTAAAAATATTGCCACCACCTATTACAATAGCAACTTCTACACCTAGAAGTGTAATTTGTTTAATATCTTTAGCATATTCTGCTAAGCGTATGGGGTCAATTCCATATTGTCTGTTTCCCATAAGGGCTTCTCCAGACAATTTTAAAAGAATTCTTTTATATTTCATTATTGTTTTTTGATATGCTACAAATATAATACACATTTTTTTAAAAGGGGATTCATATAATTTATTAAATTAGATATGATTATATTTATAAAAAAATAAAATGAGAAAACAATTAATAATTTTAACGCTTTTTGCAATTGCTATATGTTTTAGTTGCTCAAAGAGTAATGACGCTCCAACAGGTACAGGAACTGGGGATCCTTTAGTTCAAGCTTTATACAGAATTACTTTTCAACCAAGTTTTACATCTGAATTTCATCCTATTGATTATCCAAATAATGCGATGTTTATTAAACCTTTATTGGTGGCCCACAGTGTTAATGCATCAGTTTATAAAGAGGGGAGTTTTGCGTCTTCAGGGCTAAAACTCTATGCTGAAGATGGCGATTCCTCTGCATTAATATCAGAGATTTCATCTGGAGGAGATACGAACATTACAACTATTATTCAAGGAACTACAGATGTTGGGCCTACAGAAACTAAGGTGTATAATATAAATGTGACACCAAACACAACGTTAATAAGTTTTATTACAAAAATTTCACCTAGTCCTGATTGGTTTTTAGGAGTTGATTCTATTAACATTCTCAATTCTGATAATACATTAGTTGATAATATTGGCTTTAAATTGTATGCAATAGATGCCGGGACTGACGCTGGTGATACATATACTTCAGCTAATAGCAGTGAAACAAAAGTTATTGCTATAAGAACAGGGTTGCCCCTATCCGCAATTCCTAACGAAACAGGTAAATTTCTTGCAAGTTTGACTATTGAAAGAGTTATTAATAATTAGAAACACTCATATAAAAAGAAAAGCTTAGATAAATTATCTAAGCTTTTCTAGTTTATTTATAATGTGATTATTGTCCTAAAGCAACACGCTCAAAAGCAGTAATACTAACATCGCCATAGGATTTCACGTAATCGGCAACACTTATTTTACTGTCTTTAATAAATGCTTGGTTTACTAATGTGTTATCTTTAAAGAAACGTTTTAATTTTCCTTTCACAATATTATCAAGCATAGCTTCTGGTTTTCCTTCAGCTCTTAATTGATCTTTAGCAATTTCAATTTCTTTTTCAATAATTGAAGCATCAACTCTATCTTCATTAAGTGCAATAGGATTCATAGCAGCGGCTTGCATAGCAACATCTTTTGCAGCTGTACTTGCCCCTTCAACATTAGCAGATAATCCTACTAACGTTGCAATTTTATTTCCAGCATGAATATAAGATCCTACAAAAGGAGCTTCTAGCTTAGCAAAAGCGTTAATCTCTAATTTTTCACCAATAACACCAGTTTGTTCAATTAATTTATCGGCAACTGTCATACCTTGAAAATCTGCAGCTAAAAATTCTTCTTTAGAAGCATAGTTTAAGGCTGTTTCAGCCAATTCTTTAGCTAAGTTTACAAAACTTTCATTTTTACCTACAAAATCTGTTTCACATCCTAATACAATAGAAACTCCTACTGTATGAGTATCGTTTACTTTTGCAATTGCTGCACCTTCAGTTGATTCACGATCAGCTCTATTTGCAGCAACTTTTTGTCCTTTTTTACGTAATAATTCAATGGCTTTGTCAAAATCACCTTCAGATTCTACTAATGCTTTTTTACAATCCATCATTCCTGCGCCTGTAGCTTTTCTTAGCTTCATTACATCGGCTGCTGATATCTTTGTCATAATATTATGATATTTAGTATTATAAAATAAAAGTCGTTTAATTGCTTCTTTTCAGAAAAACTAAACGACTTTATAAGTATTAAAAAATTGTTTATTCTTCTTCATGAGATGCTACAGGAGTAACAACTTCAGCTTTTGCCACTTCTTTTACTTCAACAGCTTCAGTTTTTGGTTTAGCTACTTCTTTAACTTCAGTTTTTGGGGCATCTTTACCTTCGTCTTTAGCGGTTTTTTCAGCTTTTCTTTCAGCTAATCCACCTGCAATTGCATCAGTAACATGAGATAAAATTTTATCAATAGACTTAGAAGCATCATCATTTGCTGGTATTACATAATCCACTTGTCTTGGATCAGAATTAGTATCAACCATTGCAAATATTGGAATGTTTAATTTCTGTGCTTCTTTAATGGCGATGTGTTCACGCTTAATGTCTACTACAAATAGTGCTCCTGGAAGACGTGTCATATCAGAAATAGAACCTAAATTCTTTTCTAATTTTGCTCTTAAACGTTCTACTTGCAAACGTTCTTTTTTAGAAAGCGTTAAGAATGTACCATCTTTTTTCATTCTATCAATAGTCGCCATTTTTTTAACGGCTTTTCTAATAGTAACAAAGTTGGTTAACATTCCTCCTGGCCATCTTTCAGTGATGTAAGGCATGTTTACGTTTCCTGCTTTGTCTGAAACAATATCTTTAGCTTGTTTCTTGGTAGCTACAAATAATATTTTTCTACCTGATGCTGCTATTTTTGCTAAAGCTTGAGAAGCTTCTTCTAATTTTGCAACTGTTTTGTAAAGGTTAATAATATGGATACCGTTGCGTTCCATATAAATGTAAGGAGCCATGTTTGGATCCCATTTTCTGGTTAAATGTCCAAAGTGAACACCACCATCAAGTAATTCTTTTACTTCTACTTTTGTCATTTTGTAATAGTTTACGTTCTGTTGAATTAGCAATGATTAAGTGGCTTTTATAAAGGCCTTAACCATTTAGATGCTAAACTAAATCCTGACATAATTGTCATGGACAACAATAACTGATTTAAATTTTGTTTTGTATTAACGTTTAGAGAATTGGAACTTCTTACGCGCTTTTTTCTGTCCGAATTTTTTACGCTCAACCATTCTTGGGTCTCTTGTTAATAATCCTTCAGGCTTTAAAATACTTCTGTTTTCTTCATCTAATTCGCACATAACACGAGATAAAGCTAAACGCACTGCTTCTGCCTGACCTGTTACACCACCACCAAATACATTTACTTTAATATCAAAGTTTTTCTCATTGTTAGTCAATACTAACGGTTGGTTTACTTTGTACTGTAAAGTAGCTGTAGGGAAGTAGGTATTAACCTCTTTTTTGTTCACGGTAATGTTTCCTTTTCCTTTTGAAACATATACACGAGCAACTGCCGTTTTTCTACGACCAATTTTGTGAATTACTTCCATTAGTTAACTTCGTTTAAGTTTATTGCTTTTGGTTTTTGAGCTTCATGAGAATGCTCAGTGCCTACAACAACATTTAAATTACGGAATAATGCTGCACCTAGTTTATTTTTAGGTAACATTCCTTTAATTGACTTTTCAACCACTCGTGCTGGACTTTTTCCAAACAATTCGGTAGCAGTTAAAGTTCTTTGACCACCTGGATAACCTGTATGGCGTACATATGTTTTGTCTGTCCATTTGTTACCAGATAAGTTGATTTTTTCGGCATTAATAACAATGACGTTATCGCCGCAATCAACGTGTGGTGTGAAGCTAGGTTTGTGTTTGCCTCTTAAAAGTATTGCAACTTTAGAAGCCAAACGACCTAGAGTTTGTCCTTCAGCATCAACCAAAACCCACTCCTTATTTACAGTAGCTTTGTTTGCTGAAATCGTTTTGTAGCTTAATGTATCCACACTAAATTATTTTTTCTAATTAAACATTTCTCTCTCAAAAAGAGTTTGCAAATTTACAATTATATATTTGATTAACAAATAGTAAAGAGTGTTTATTTTTAGAGGGTATTTGAAGTGTTTTTTATAATTAAAAAGCTTTGTTTACATCTTTGATAAGATAATCTTATCTACAATTCATTTTCAAAGTGTAATCATGCTAATATGTTTTAGTTTCAAGAATTATAAAACGAGAATTTTAGACCACAAACCTAAAAATATCTTTTTGTTAATAATGACCTTTGGTTTTGTTGGCAGTAGTTATTTTTATTTCGATAGTTTTCTTATAATTAGTTATTCAGTAAGTACAAATTGCCACGATATACCATATTTGTCTTGACACCATCCGAATTTCTTACCGAATCCGTAATCTCCATCACCTTCATAGTTGTCTAAAGGAACCATCACCTGACCACCATTTGAAGAAAGCTTTTCGAAAAGTGTTTTTATCACATCAACAGAATTGTCACTTATAAAAAGTGAAACTGCAGGTGTAAATGACCAAGCATGATTATAATTACTTTCAGAAACCATATAATCAGTTCCATTTAATGTAAATAATCCATATTTAATAAGCTCAGGGGAACCTCCTGCCTCTCCTTCAGAGTAATTTTTTATGCTTTTAATTTCCGAATTCGGAAAGATTGAAGTATAAAAGTTTATCGCTTCCTCAGCCTTTCCGCATTGGTCGCCTACAAATGTTAGAAATGTTGTTGTTTTCATTTTTTTCATTTTTTTTCATCACGTAGAATTTTCTCCATTTTACGACCTCTTGCCAATTCATCAATGAGCTTTTCCATACGTCTGCATTGTTTATACAATTCAAATTCATCCTCTATTTCTTCAATTCGATAACCACAAACGACTCCTTTAATCAAGTGTGCGTTAGGATGTATTTTAGCTTTTTGAAAAAATGTTCTAAAAGTTACTTTCTCTTCAATAAGTGCTTGTAAATCATCTTTATCAAAACCAGTAAACCATTCTATTACTTGGTTGAGTTCTTCTTTTGTTCTTCCATTCTTCACCAATCTATTTAAGTAGAGCGGATAAATAGATGCAAAAATCATTTTTGCAACTTTTTCATTTTTTTCAGTTGTAACTTTCATGTCTAATCTGTTTTAATTGGTGCATTTTGAATGTCTAGTCCTGAAATATGGCTACAGGTTAATAATTAATTTAAGCTGATAATTTA
>CAZQBE010000011.1:6842-19734 GCA_964591595.1 uncultured Flavobacteriaceae bacterium | reverse complement strand
CCAAAGAAGAACTTCCGCATTTAAAAGCAGGGGAACAAAGCGTATTGATGAAAGAAGCTATTGTAAACTATTTTCTTGAAGCGGAGTTTATAAAATAAGATTTGTTAAATTTGCCCTTTATTTTGAAGCATTGCCATGATTGACAAGATTAAAGCCCTTATAACAGAAGCAGAAGTTTTTACTGCACAAACCAAAGAAGAAGTTGAAGCATTTAGAATTAAATATCTAGGCAAAAAAGGATTACTTAATGATTTTTTTGCAGAATTTAAGAATGTGGCAAAAGATGAAAAGAAAGACTTTGGGCAAATTGTAAATAAGCTTAAAAAAACAGCCGAAGATAAAGTTGCTGCTTTAAAAGAAGAACTTGAAAACAAAGAAGATGTTAAGGGTGTTTATGGCGATTTATCACGTCCTGGAGAGCCTATTCAAATTGGAGCGCGTCATCCTATATCTTTAGTAAAAAACCAGATTATAGATATCTTTTCTCGTATTGGTTTTAATGTGAGCGAAGGCCCTGAAATAGAAGACGATTGGCATAATTTTACAGCATTAAATTTACCAGAATACCATCCTGCAAGAGATATGCAGGATACATTTTTTATTCAAACCAATCCAGATATTTTATTACGTACACACACCAGTTCGGTACAAGTACGTTATATGGAAAACAATAAACCACCTATTCGTACCATTTCTCCAGGAAGAGTATATCGTAATGAAGCTATTTCAGCGCGTTCACATTGCTTTTTCCATCAAGTAGAAGGTTTGTATATAGATAAGAACGTAAGTTTTGCCGATTTAAAACAAACCTTGCAATATTTTACCACCGAAATGTTTGGGAAATCTAAAATACGATTACGCCCTTCGTACTTTCCTTTTACAGAGCCAAGTGCTGAGGTAGATGTATATTGGGGTTTAGAAACCGAAACCGATTATAAAATGACCAAAGGCACGGGTTGGTTAGAAATTATGGGTTGTGGTATGGTAGATCCTAATGTGTTAGAAAATTGTGGTATTGACTCTAAAGAATATTCTGGTTTTGCCTTTGGAATGGGCATAGACCGCATTGCATTATTACTACACCAAATAAGTGATATACGTTTATTAAGTGAGAATGATGTGCGCTTTTTAGAACAGTTTAAATCTGCTTTATAATAAAATTAAAAACTATGTTTTTCAAATTTCGTTCAATTTTTATTTCTTTTTTATGTTTAATTTTCACACTTTTTAGTCTAACAAGCTGTAGTGATTCAGATTTTGAATATACAATAGAAGCAAAGCTAAATCCGAATAGAATATCTCAATTAACAGCATTGCTCCAAATTACTGCTGAAAAACCATGTCGTGTTTCTATAAAAGTTTTAGGAGAGACACCAATTGAACAATCATTTGAAATATTTGCTGATAATTTAAGTATACCAGTTGTTGGGCTCTATCCCAATAAAACAAATAATGTGGTTGTGAATCTAAAATTTGAAGGAGGAGAAATTTTAGATACTGTAAAGATTAAGACCAATCCACTTCCTAATGGCTTTCCTAATATTAAAATTAACAAATTGGAACGAACAAAAATGGAACCAGGTTTGCACGCTTGCGATATTCATTTTGCTAACTATGGGAAATTCAATTCTATTCCAATGATTTTTGATGATCAAGGGAAAGTGCGTTGGTATTTAAATTTAAGTTTTATCGGAAAGATGGTTAGTCCTTTTCAAAGGCTTAAAGATGGTACTATTTTAATGGTTGACAGATTTAATATTTACGAATTTAATATGCTTGGGAAGCTTTTGAAACAAACAACGATTGATTCAAATTACGGAATGCATCATGATGTGGTTGAGTTGCCCAATGGGGATTTATTAATCTGTGTTGGGAAACGAGATGCTTATATTAACATCGATGGAGAAAAGGTACTCTCCGACAGTGACTTTATTATACATTTTGATAGAAAAAAATCAATGATTGTTAGGGAATGGGATTTGGCTAAACATTTAGATGTAAGTCGCAACTATTTAAACTTCTTACGTAAAGGAGATTGGTTACATATGAATGGACTGGCATTCAATCCTAAAGACAGTACTATTATAGTATCTGGAAAAGATCAAGGAGTTGTAAAAATATCTTGGAATGATGAGCTTAAGTGGATATTAGCTCCTAAAAGAGATTGGAAAAAATCAGGAAGGGATAATAAAGGGGAAAGCCCATTCCCTTTTGTGCTAACAGCAAAAGACTCTAATGGTAAAACATATGCCAATGATATTCAACAAGGAAAAAAAAGTGCTCCTGATTTTGATTTTCCTTTAGGACAACATGCTCCAGAGATTTTACCAAATGGGAACCTTATTGTTTTTGATAATGGTGCTCGCAGAAATATTAATGAAGAAAATAATTATTCTCGTGCTGTAGAATTTCATATAAATGAAACACAAAAAACAGTTACTCAAGTTTGGGAATATGGTAAAGAAAGAGGAAATTCTTTTTACTCATCAATAATAGGCGATGTAGATTTTCTTCACAACACTAAGAATATTTTGGTTACCTCAGGGTTTATCGATCCCGACGGCATCCATTCGGCTAAAATTGTTGAAGTTAATCATAAAACAGGGAAGGAAGTTTTTGAAGCAACGCTGTATTTAAAAAATCTAAGAGGAAATAGATCACCTGCTTGGGGGCAATCGGATATATTATATCGTTCAGAACGACTAGATTTGAAATATTAGCCTAATAAATTTTAAAGTTTCGTTATCTGGTTAAGATATGGTCAGTTTCAATTGGTTATATCTACCACGAACGAAGGTAGTTGTTTTTTCTTATAAAGTCAAGAAAGCGGTATCCACATTACCATCATAACTTTTGCTTCACACAAAGTTTATTTAGTATTTACCTTAAATTTAAAAACATCAGGTCTTGCATAATGCCCAACAACATCAAACATTCGTTTGGCAGAAATAATGTGTTGTAAATTAATATCGGCATATAAAATGCCTTCTTCAGCTTCCAGGGGCCCTGCTAAAATTTCTCCATTTGGAGCTATTATAGCACTATTACCAACATTTATCCATTCTTTTCCTTCAGGATAAAGTTTTTTAAATTCGTAATCATCAGGAATATCATCTATTCTTAGCGGCATGCAAGCACTAATTACAAAAAGCCCACCTTCTCTTGCAATATGCTGCATAGATTGAATCCAGTTTGGGCTTTTGTCCCAAGTTGGAGAAGCTAATATTTGTGCACCACTTTCATAAATGGCATTTCTCGCCAGTGGCATGAAGTTTTCCCAGCAAATTAATCCGGCTATTTTCCCAGCAGAAGTATCATAAGAATGCAAGGTACTACCGTCCCCTTGCCCCCAAATAAGACGTTCGCCTCCTGTTGGAATTAGCTTGCGGTGTTTCCCTAATATAACACCTTGGTCATTAATAAATAAGAGGCTGTTGTAAAGGCTTGTACTACTTGTTTCAGAATTTAACTCATGCACACCAATTACAACATTTATCTTGGCTGAATTTGCTGCTTTACATAATTTATCGGTTAATCTGTCAGGGACTGAAACAGCATTTTCAACAAGTTTTATGTAAAGGTCGTTTAAAACAGCACCTTTACTATTGGGAATAAGCCATACCCAATCAGGATATCCTGAAATAAATACTTCGGGGAAGACAATTAATTTAGCTCCTTTTTTACCAGCTTCTAAAATAGCTTCACAGGCTTTTTGAACGGTTTTTTCTTTGTTTAAATAAAACGGGGAGAGTTGAGCAGCTGCGACTTTTACATTCATAGAATTATGTTTAAAATCTTTTTCGTATTAATATTTTAATGGTATTAAAATTAATCATTTAGATTTGTTTCTTCTAAATTGGCATCCAAAGTACCATCATTACTTGAATTACAAAAAACAATAAAAACGGTAAAACCAAATACCCCATAACATCTCTGGCTTGTATTTTTATACCTTTACCCATAATAGGAAATACTAACAGTAAATAAAACGGTTGCAGTAAGTTACTTAAACTTTCGCCATAAGCAACGGAAAGAGAAGCTCGCGAGATTATTGCATTAATTTCTTCTTGAGGTAAGCCAGTACCAATTTCTTTTACTGCATTAATGATACTTGGGCCCACTACAGCAAATTCACCACCAGCTGATGGGATTGCAAAATTAACAATAGCTCCTGTTACGTAAGCGTAAAAAGGGTAAGAATCTATAGTAGCGAATGAAGCCAATACTTCTCCAAGTTTTGCTCCTAATCCTGTATATAGCATAATACCCATAATACCAGCATAAAAAGGGTATTGAAATATAATTCCTGAGATATTACTACACGATTGTTTCATTGCAATGACAAAACGCATAGGTGTTCTATGCAAGAGCATACCAACGATTAAAAAAATAAAAATCATGATATTAAAATTCAAATTAAACCCTTTGGTACTAAAATGAAAAATAATATAGGTCAATCCCATAATTACAATAACCAGTTGAAGAAAACTACTATTGTTTAATATGTCTGAGACTGATTTAAAAGGGAGTTTTAAACTTAAAGCTTCGGCTTTAATAGAAATGGCTTTGGTATTTTCTTTTGTTTCTAATAAATCGCTTAACTCATTTCCTTTTTTCTTTTTAGGAATTAGTAAAACCATAAATAAAGGAGCTACTACAATAAATAAAACAATCATTCCCATATTTAATGGAGACCCTAAAGTATATGAAGTAGGAATAACATCAGTTAAAATCCCTGTTTCAATTAAATAATTTTTTTCTGTGTTTAATAATAAGGGAATGGAACTCGATAATCCAGACACCCAATTACCAAATGATATATACACACAGGCTATTAAAAAAGGATAATTAATGCCTTTAACCCGTAAAGCTAATTCTCTTGCTAACACACAAGTAATTACAATCCAACCAAAACTAATTAATGATAATAACGCGCCAATCATAACTACCAAAAAGTAAACTTGTGTTGGGGTGTTAATAAAAATAGTGAGTTTATCAATGCCTTTTTTTATTGTTGGTGATAAGGCGATACTAAAACCAGTAATAATTATTAATACGATTTGCATACCAAATTCAAGTAGGTCAAAAAAACCATTGTACCAAGATTGAATAATTTTTAGTGGTGTAACATCTAACCAAATAAAAGCACCAATTCCTGTTATTATGGTTAAAAGTATTGCAAACACAAATGCGTTTGGCATGTATTTTAAAAATAGATGCGTAAACTTTTCTCCTAGTTTCGTAATCATTTTATGTTGGTATTAGTCTAACTTTTCCGTTAACTTTTTAAATACTTTTTTAGCATCTTTCCCTTCATATAAAATACCATAAACCGCATTAATAATTGGGAGGCGTGTTTTCTTTATATTTTGTTTGTTAAGCAAAAACGCGCTTTTTGTAGCATAATACCCTTCGGCAACCATGTTCATTTCCATTTGCGCCGATTTTACGGTGTACCCTTTACCAATCATATTCCCAAACATTCTGTTTCTAGAAAACACCGAATAGCCGGTTACCAACAAATCCCCTAAATATGCAGAGTTGTTAATGTTACGTTTCATTTTGTGCATCTTTTTAATAAAACGCTTCATTTCGCGGATAGCATTACTCATTAGTACACTCTGGAAGTTATCGCCATAACCTAATCCATGTGCAATACCAGCAGCAACCGCATAAATATTTTTAAGCATAACCGCATATTCTACGCCAATAATATCATCGCTTATTTTAGTTTTTATATAGTTGCTAGATAAATTATTTGCAATGTTTTGGGCTTTTACTGAGTCTGCACAAGAAATGGTAAGGTAAGACAAACGCTCTAGCGCAACCTCTTCGGCGTGGCAAGGGCCAGCAATAACAGCAATATTTTTAAATGGAATTTTGTAAGCATCATGAAAATGTTCGCCAACTAGCAATCCTGTTTCTGGAATAATACCTTTTACAGCAGATACGATTGTTTTACTAGAAATATCAATATTTAATTTCTCTAATTCACCATGAATAAAAGCGGATGGAATTACAAAAATAAGCACATCGGCATAAGCTGCAGTTTCATTAATATCATTGCTTAGTTTGAGTTGCTCTAAATGAAACTCTACTGAACTTAAGTAGTTTGGGTTGTGTTTGTGTTTTAATAAATGCTCTTTGGTATAAACACTACGCATATACCAACCTACTTCGTCAAGATTTTCGCAAAGCATTTTTACAATAGCAGTTGCCCAACTTCCGCTTCCAAAGACAGCATATTTTAGTTCTGAAGCCATTTTAAGGTAAAAATTTATGCTATCAAAAATACATAAAATATCACGCTTTAAATATAATTGACAATCAACTAATTACGTTTTTGGCACGCAATTTGAAAACACATTAGTATAACTAAAAGAAACGCTTATGAAGACTCTAAAACTACTTTCAGGATTTGCCTTAGTGGCAATATTATTTACCTCATGTTATACAGAAGTTATAATTGATGATACCAATATGTCTTCTATTTCTCTAAATCAATTATTAAACTCGTATGAGTTATGGTACGTTGATATTAATAAAACTAAAGGCTTTGGAGAAACCCCTTTTTTACAAATAGCATTTACGCTGTCTTTTAGAAATGGTACCTTATATGCAAACAACAATTTAGTTGGTATTGGTAGTCAAGGAGATGGATATGGGATTCCTGTTGGGAATTATAGTACCTATGATATGATTCTTGATGTGACTCATGATATTGATGGCTTTCAAACTTTTGATGTGTATCAAATAGATAATAATACTATAGAATTGTACAACCCTAATAATGATACGTCCTATTTTTTAAACGGCTATCAGCGTAGTAATTTTGATTATGATTTTGTGTTTTATGATAATATCCATTATTTCTTGCAAGAGTATGAAGCTTGGGAAAAAACATATACCAGTAACGTAGGCGCTATTAATGAATTTGATAACGAAAATTATTTACAGTTTTTAGCTGGAGGCAACGACTCTACATTCAGAAGCTCTCAAGATATAGCCATTGGTAATGTAAATAATATTTTTTGGGATTACATAGGTATTTATGGCGTACAGGATGTTGTTGGAAATGACTATTTAAAAAATTTAACACTAGATTATGACTTTTTTGACAATGAATATTTTGAATTAAACGTTATTAATGATGGGCTTATAGAATTGTTTCATCCTACGTCAGGAACGTATTATGAGTTTGAAGGGCGGGGGTATATTGAGTATATAAGAATTGCGAGTGGAAACTCAGATAAATCAAAAACAATCAAAAAACGGAAACAAAAAACAGAGCAGAAAGATAACCCAAGGGTTAATAATAGAAGCTAGAATTTTGGTTGGTTAGTTTTAGTTTTTAAACTGCTTAGAGGCATCTCTCTAGGCAGTTTTCTTTTTTATATGAGTTTAATTAATGAGAAACACACGACGAAAAGTATACAAAAAGGAAGCATAATCTTATTTTAATATGTATTTCATCGATTAAATATTGCTTTTTAAGGATAAACATGTATGTTTACCTCATAACCTACATAACTATTATATCATGAAAAAAATCACAGTATTAATTTCTGCTCTATTACTAATTAGTTTTTTTAGCTGTAATACAGAAAGTATAAACGACGAAAAAATTACTCAGGATCCAAATTTTAGAGTATTTGAAGCTAAAGTAAAAAAGAAAGGATCAGTTAATGGTTTAAGAACATCGTTAGACGAACCATGTATGACCACAAATTTAATTGCGGGTCAAAACTACATTGCTGGAACAGTAACTGTAGATATAGATGGAGAAAATTAATTATAACCTATTCTACAAATGAAGAGTGGACTATAGACGCAACTCATATGAGTATTGGTGATTGCTCTGAACAATCAATTCCTACAACAGGGTCAGGAAATCCGAAAGTTGGAAAGTTTGAACATTCTACAACACATTCAGAAGGTGTAAATGAAGTTACTTATTTGATAGATATTAGTGTTGCGAATGAAGAAGGCGGTTTTTGTTTTGCAGCACATGCTGAAGTTACAGGGCCAGAAGGAGGCGAAACAGCTTGGGCTGAAGGAACCCCGTTTGAAGGCAAAAATTGGGCGATGTACGTAGAAGCAAACGTTTCAGATTGCGAAGTAGTTGATGATGGAGGCGGAGTAAAATAAAGAATATAAAAAAAACCAGTTCAAGTGAACTGGTTTTTTATTTATAAAAATTCATTTCATCTAAGTAATTCCAAACATGTTCAGGAAGCATTGGTCTAATATTTTTTCCTTCTTTTATTGATTGTCTTATAAAAGTTGAAGATAACTCCATAATTGGAGCATCAACACTAATTATCTTTTTATGATTTTCAAATTTATGTTTAGTAGTATCTCTTGAGATTCTTGGATATACATATATAGAATAATGTTTTAAGATAACTTCAAAATTTTTCCATTTATGGAAGCTATTTAAATTATCTTCTCCCATAATTAATGCAAATTCATGCTTAGGAAATTGCTCTTCTAAATATACTAAGGTATTAATAGTATAATTAGGTTGTGGTAATTTAAACTCAACATCACTTTGTTTTAACTTTGGATAGTCTTTAGTTGCGAGATACACCATTTCTAATCGCTGATGGTCTTCGAGAAGTGAGCTTTTCTTTTTAAAAGGACTATGTGGCGTTACAACAAACCATACTTGGTCTAAATCACTATATTCTGCTATATGATTAGCAATAGTTAAATGACCAATATGAATAGGGTTAAACGTACCAAAGAAAAGACCAATCTTCATCTGTTTAATTATTAGAATTCACAAATTTACTTACCAAACCATAAGATTCATTTAAAGCGTGATTTAAAGTGTCATTTTCAATAATAACATCAAAAAGAGGCGCTGTGGCGAGTTCTGCAGAAGCCTTAGCAATCCTCATATTTATTTTATCTTCACTTTCAGTTTTGCGTTTTTTTAATCTAATTTTAAGCTCATCTATGCTTGGCGGTTTTACAAAAATAGCTAAGGTCTGTTCAGGATATTTTCGTTTTATGCGTAAGCCACCAGAAACATCAATGTCAAATATTACATGTTTCCCCATAGCCCAAATACGCTCGATTTCAGTTTTTAAGGTACCGTAAAAATTGTCTCTATACACTTCTTCCCATTCTAAAAACTTGTCAGCTTTAATTTTATTTTTGAATTCTTTTGCAGACATATAGTAATAGTCTTTCCCATCAATTTCTTCGCCACGTTTTTCTCGTGAGGTTGCGGAGATGGAGAATTCTAAATTTAATTCGATTTGTTTTAACAAATGCCTCACTATGGTTGTTTTGCCAGAACCCGAAGGCGCAGAGAAGACAATTAGTTTTCCTTGGGCCATTTTAAAGCACGTTTAAAAGTTGTTCTTTAATCTTTTCAAGCTCATCCTTCATTTGTACCACCAATTTTTGCATAGGTGCATAATTAGATTTAGAACCAATAGTGTTTATCTCCCTACCCATTTCCTGACCTATAAACCCTAATTTTTTACCATTAGAGTCATTGGAGTTTAAGGACTTAAGAAAATATTCTAAATGATTGTGTAGTCTTACCTTTTCCTCAGTGATATCAAATTTTTCAATATAATACACGAGTTCTTGCTCAAATCTATTTTCATCAACTCGCTCTTTTAATTCCGAAATCCCTTTACGTAAGCGCTCTCTAACGCCTTCAATACGTTCAGGGTCAATAGCAATAACTTGCTCCAATAATGTGTTAATATTTTGGATTCTATATCTAAACTCTTTTTCAAGTGCGAGACCTTCTTCAGTCCTGTAGTCATGAATTTTGTTTAGTGTGCTTTTAATTTCTTGTTCTATGGCTTGCCATTCACTTTCATCAATCTCATCACGTTCTGTATTAAGTGCATCAGGAAACCTAACAGCCATTTTAAGAAGCTCAGTGTTGTCACCATCAACAATAGCTTTTAATTGTTCCATATATGTTTTAACTACAGGATTGTTTATTTGTGTTGAGGTTTCTTCCCCAGTAATTTCCATATATAATGAAAAATCCACCTTTCCACGTTCTAGTTTTGAGGCAATAAGTTTACGAATACTTAACTCCTTCTCTCTGTAAACAGAAGGCATACGAGCATTCAAATCAAGGTTTTTACTATTTAGAGATTTTATTTCAATAGAGATTTTTTTAGTTGGAAGCTGTAAAACAGATTTTCCATAACCTGTCATTGATTGTATCATTTTCAAAAATTAAAAGTTGGACAAAGATAATTAAACAAGAGCTATAAATGTAATATTAAATTTTTATGTACCTGAATTTATTATTATCTAATCGCAGCTTTTGCCGTATCAACTGTTTTTTTACTGTTTCCTATAAATATGTTATTTCCAATTATTATTACTGGACGTTTTAAAAATGTATAATGATGTAAAATATAATGTTTGTAATCTTTTTCGGTTAGAGATAGATTTTTCAAATCCATTTCTTTATAAAGTTTTGCTCTTTTACTAAAAAGGGATTCATAACTACCTGATAAATGATACATTTCTTCAATCTGTTTTACTGTAATTTCATGTTCTTTAATGTCTTGTAAAATAAAATCGGAAGAAAGATTAAGTTCTTTCAAAATTCGCATACATGTATTACAAGTTTTAAGGTAGTATATTTTTTTCATTACTAACAAAGGTTAACTTTACAAAGAAAATAAATTAGACCTAGATATTTACATTTAATCAAACAAATAAAATGAATTACGCTTTTGATATTACATTAAAAAACAGAAAAATATTAAACTCTTTTCTTAAAAGCTTTTCATTAGAAGAATTAAATAGAGTGCCAGAAGGCTTTAATAATAACATAATCTGGAATATTGCTCACGTTATTGTTGTTCAACAACTTTTAGTGTATAATTTATCTGGATTGCCAATGATGATTAATGATGAAATGATAGCGAAATACAAGAAAGGGTCTAAAGTAGAAAAGGATGTAACTCAAGATGAGGTAAACGAAATTATGGAATTACTATTCTCTACTGTTGAAAAAATGAAAGATGATTACAAAAACCACATTTTTAAAAATTACAATGCTTATACCACTTCAACAAATAGTTCTATGACAAACGTTGAAGAAGCTATTGCATTTAATAATTTTCATGAAGGGATTCATTTGGGATATATTTTAGCCTTAAAAAAATCAATGTAAGTTTATGGATTACTATGCGATTGTAACGATATTAATTGTGCTTTCTGCCATTTTTGGCTATATAAATGTGCGTTTTTTTAAGTTACCAATAACGATAGGTTTAATGGTAATTACAATTATTTTCACTTTAGTAATAATTGCAATTGGTCAGTTTGATGATACATTACTTCTACACGAAAAAGCATTTATTGAAAACATAGATTTTAAAACAGTTTTGTTTGATATAATGCTTTCTTTTTTATTATTTGCTGGAGCATTACATACCAATTTTGAACAATTAAAAATTCAACGTTGGCCAATTTTAGTTTTTGCAACTTTAGGCGTTTTAGTATCTACTTTTCTTGTTGGTGTCATTATGTTTTTTGTGCTTCAACTTTTAGGATTGCAAGTAGATTTTATTTATTGCTTACTTTTTGGAGCATTAATTTCACCAACTGACCCAATTGCTGTTTTAGGAATTTTAAAACAAGCAAATGCCCCCAAAAAGTTAGAAACTAAAATAGTTGGTGAATCTTTGTTTAACGATGGTGTTGGTGTAGTTGTGTTTTTAACGATTTTAAAAATAGCCGAAGGAGGTAACGACATTACTTTTGTACATGTTACCGAAATGTTTGGCATAGAAGTGCTTGGAGGAATTGCACTTGGGCTTTTATTAGGATGGATTACCTATAAATTAATGAAATCTATTGACGATTACGATGTTGAGGTTATTATAACTATTGCAGTTGTAATGGGTGGAACTTTATTAGCTCAAAAACTTCATTTATCTGCTCCTTTAGCAATGGTAGCTTGTGGCTTAATGGTTGGAAATGATACTGTTAGACAAGCTGCTATGTCTGAAATGACTGAAACTTATGTTGACAAATTTTGGGAACTAGTAGATGTTTTATTAAACACCATACTTTTCGTTCTTATAGGAATGGAAATGCTCATTTTGGCTTTTGATGGTAGTTATATTTTGTCTGGATTGTTAGCTGTGCCAATTGTGTTAATATGTAGATATATTTCGCTATGGGTTCCGATTAAATTCTTTTCAACGCGATTAGATTTTGTGCCAAATACAAATTTAATAATGACTTGGGGAGGATTACGAGGAGGTATTTCAATAGCATTAGCATTAAGTTTAACTCATGAGATGAACAGGGAATTATTTCTGGTAATTACCTACGTAATTGTGGTGTTTTCTATAATTGGGCAAGGATTAACAGTTGGGCCTTTAATTAAACGATTAGCAAAAAACGAAGTTTAATTAATTTTTATATACTGTAGAACTTCTTCAAACGGAATTGTAAATTCTGTAATTCCTTTAGAATATGGTGCAATTTCATATACATTATAAAGTAATATGATGCCTTCATCGCTAAACCCGATGTTTTCTGGAAGCTGAAAGTCATCTCCAAAAAAATAGTCATTAAAGTTATCTTCATCTAATTTTTTTTCAATTTCAAGATCAAAATGCGATTCAACAAGTTTAAGAAAATCTTTACGATTTTTAATATAGTCTTCAATTTGTAAAATTTCTCCTGTTTGAGAGTTAAAATTTAAAAAAGAAATATTCATATTTCCATGAGCTCCTCCAGTATTTAAATAACTATTTACAGCAATACAGGTTATTTCAGGTGATTGATAAGTCACTTCGCCATCTATAAGCGCTTCCCAAACCAAAGAGTTTTCTTCAAAATCATTTTTAAACGCTTTGTATTCAGCATCAAATTTGTTTACTGC
>CAZQBE010000011.1:0-6742 GCA_964591595.1 uncultured Flavobacteriaceae bacterium | reverse complement strand
TTTCTTCAAAATCATTTTTAAACGCTTTGTATTCAGCATCAAATTTGTTTACTGCATCATTTAGTGTGATACTGTCGGTATCATCTTCACTAAAATTAAGCATATTAGCAATGTGGTTTTCAATTTTATAATTAATAGTATTTGCTAAATCGGAATTACCTTCAGCTTTAGGAATATTAATTTCTACAATCGCATTGTTTTTAAAAATTTCGTTTGTTTCTATAAATGAAAGTTTGTCCTCTTCAACACATGAAAAAACAGAAAGAAGCATCAGGAAAAGAAAAAAACGTTTCATAAATGTAAGTATTAGCAATATGATATACTAAAGGTATCGCATACTTTTGAATACAACGAATTATAAACTAAATTTGTTGCAAATAAATTTGACACATGAAATTTAACACAAAAACAATACATGGAGGTCAGGAACACGATCCAGCATATGGAGCTGTAATGCCTCCTATTTATCAAACCTCAACGTATGCTCAAAGCACTCCGGGTGGGCATAAAGGATTTGAATATTCTAGAACTCACAACCCTACTAGAAAAGCTTTAGAAAGTGCTTTTGCAAGTATAGAAAATGGCAATTACGGTTTGGCGTTTGGTTCTGGTTTAGCCGCAATTGATGCTGTAATTAAGCTTTTAAAACCTGGAGATGAAGTAATATCTACAAACGATTTGTATGGAGGGACTTATCGCCTATTTACAAAAGTTTTTGAAAAGTTTGGGATTACCTTTCATTTTATTGGAATGGATAATGCTTCAAATATAGAAAAACACATTAATAAGAACACAAAATTGATTTGGGTTGAAACTCCAACAAATCCAATGTTGAATATTATAGATATAAAAGCTGTTGCAACTGTAGCTAAAAAGCATAATGTTATGCTTGCAGTTGATAATACTTTTGCCACACCTTACCTACAAAGACCTTTGGACTTAGGTGCAGACATTGTAATGCATTCGGCTACAAAATATCTTGGTGGACATAGCGATGTTGTTATGGGAGCGTTAATGTTAAATGATAAAAGCATTGCTGAAGAATTGTATTTTATCCAAAACGCAAGCGGTGCAGTTTGTGGGCCACAAGATAGTTTTTTAGTACTTAGAGGTATAAAAACATTGCATATAAGAATACAAAGACACTGTGAAAATGGAAAAGCCATAGCAGAGTTTTTAAAGTCTCATCCAAAAATTGAAAATGTATATTGGCCTGGGTTTGAAACGCACCCCAATCACAATATTGCAAAAGTACAAATGAACGATTTTGGAGGCATGTTATCTTTTACAACCAAAGGGAATAACTATGAAGAAGCAATTAAAATTGTTGAAAAGCTCAAAATATTTACCCTTGCTGAGTCTCTTGGAGGAGTAGAATCTCTTTCAGGACATCCAGCGAGTATGACACATGCTAGTATACCAAAAGTAGAACGTGAGAAAACAGGAGTTGTAGATTCCTTAATACGATTAAGTGTGGGCATTGAAGACAAAGAAGATCTTATAAATGATTTGAAACAAGCGTTAGAATAAAACAAAAAAGCTCTTGAATTTTCAAGAGCTTTTTTGTTTTGAGCTATGATTAATTGATATAGTATATATAACCAAAATTTAGCCATACTAACCAATCATTATATTTGTTAGATTCAAGTTGATGATTTAACCCGTCAATCCAATCATTATTATAGTATTGCCATCTTAAATCTAACATTAAGTCGGAGAGTTTATCGAGCTTATATCTTACACCAACACTTGTTACTAACGACCAGGCACTAAGGGGTTGTGCATTAACTGACCCAGGATTCCAGAAGGTATAGAAATTATTTGGATTAAGGATATCACCATCGCCGTAACTAGTACTAACTTTAGGTGTTGAGTATGTATAATGAATACCCAAGCTTACAAAAGGGGCAAATTTATAAGCAAATCCTTGAAAATCTCTTATGCTAAGCGGGAAGTATTCAATTTGCATTCCTATATCAAAATTTTCTGCAACACCTTTATGTGCTCGAAGCTTATCGGCTTCTGGAGTAGTTCTATCAGGAGCTACCCATTTCCCTAGATGTTCAAGATTGGTTTTATTCCAAGAGATTTCAGTTCTTAATTTAAAATGATCATTAAAATAAGTGTCAGTAGTATAACAATTACAATCAGCTCTGTACGCAAAGTTTATATAATGAACAATACCAATACCAATACCTGAATTTCCAAAGTTCGTTTTTTCATTTATTCGGGTACCATAATCCGATCTAAATTGAACAGGACCAACTATAGCACCAACCTCATGAGAAAACCCCAATTGAGAAAATGCCGTTTGCACAACAGATAAAAAACAAAGAATTAAAATTAATTGTTTGCAATTAAGCATAATATGGTTTTTCAGTTTGGGGTTATTTCGGACAAATATATAAAACTTCGATGAAATAACAAAAAAATCCGATTAAATGCATGTTTATTTATAATAACACGAAATATTTAATATAACTATATTCTACGAAAAGTTATTGCTAAATATTAAAAAAAAGACAGTTTTTTTTAAAGATAATGTATATTTGTGGTCGTAAAATTTATATCAAATTAGTACTTCAAAACTTTATAAATGAAAAATAAAATAGAAGGGTTTTTAGATCTTGTAAAACAAAGAAATGGTAGCGAACCAGAATTTTTACAAGCTGTAGAGGAGGTTGCAGAAACTGTAATCCCTTATATAGTTGAAAACAAAATTTATCATGGCAAAAACATTTTGTTAAGAATGGTTGAGCCTGAGCGTGTAATAACTTTTAGAGTGTGTTGGGTTGATGATAATGGGGAAGTTCAAGTTAACAGAGGTTATAGAATTCAGATGAATTCAGCGATAGGCCCTTATAAGGGAGGATTGAGATTTCATCCAACCGTAAACATGAGTATTTTAAAGTTTTTGGCTTTTGAACAAGTATTTAAAAATAGCTTGACGACTCTGCCAATGGGAGGCGGAAAAGGAGGAAGTGATTTTGACCCTAAAGGTAAAAGCAATAATGAAATCATGCGTTTTTGTCATTCGTTTATGAGTGAGTTATTCCGTCATATAGGGCCAAATACAGATGTTCCTGCAGGAGATATTGGTGTAGGAGGAAGAGAAATAGGATTCTTATTTGGAAAGTACAAAAAGTTAAGTAATGAATTTACAGGTGTGTTAACTGGAAAAGGAATGTCTTGGGGAGGATCTTTAATTAGACCTGAAGCTACAGGATATGGGAATGTATATTTTGCTCAAAAAATGTTGGAAACCAAAGGAGACTCTATAAACGGTAAAGAAGTAGTGATTTCTGGTTCTGGGAATGTTGCGCAATATGCAGCCGAAAAGGTAATTCAGCTAGGAGGTAAAGTACTTACTATGTCAGATTCATCGGGATATATACACGATGCTAACGGTATTGACGAAGAGAAACTTAATTTCATAATGGAATTAAAAAATGTAAGACGAGGTAGAATTAGTGAATATCTAGAAGTATATCCAAACGCAAAATTTGTTAAAGGAGAAACACCTTGGAGTATTAAATGTGATATAGCATTACCTTGTGCAACTCAAAATGAGTTAAACGGTAACGATGCCGATATGTTGGTTAATAATGGATGTATTGCAGTAAGTGAAGGAGCGAATATGCCATCAACAAAAGAAGCTATTGAAATATTTCATAAAGCAAAAATATTATTTGCTCCAGGAAAAGCTTCAAATGCGGGAGGTGTTGCAACCTCTGGTTTAGAAATGACACAAAACTCTTTACGATTCAATTGGACTAGAGATGAAGTAGACGATAAGCTAAAAGATATTATGGCCAACATTCACGATTCTTGTATTGAATATGGCAAAGATAAAGATGGATATATTGACTATGTAAAAGGGGCAAATATTGCAGGGTTTGTTAAGGTAGCAGATGCAATGTTAGCACAAGGAGTGGTTTAATTGTAATATAGATTTATAATATAAAGCTCTCAGGATTTATTTTGGGAGCTTTTTCAATTATAATACATATGATTTTAAAGTATTTGTCGTTAGTTATAAATATATTTGAAACCATTAAAGGATTGATTAAATAAATACAACGAAACAAATGAAAAAGAAATCTGCAATATTAATTATTGTAGTACTATGTTCAGTCTTCATAAGAGCACAAGATTTTACTGCTTTATGGGAGGGGCATTTTTCATATTTAAATGTTACTGATGTTGTTAAAGGAAATAACAAAATTTATGCAGCTTCTGAAAATGCAATTTTTAGCTATGATTTGAGTTCTTCTGAAATTGAAAAGATTTCGACGGTTAACGGATTATCAGGAGAAATTATTTCAACAATTTATTACAGTGAAAATTTTAATCAGTTAATTATTGGTTGCGAAAACGGATTGATTGAAGTTTTTCTTGTAGATACAGGCGAGGTTATTACTGTAGTAGATATTATTGATAAACAAACCATCCCACCAGATGATAAAAGGATAAACCACTTTAACGAATATAATGGGAATGTATATATATCTTCAGATTTTGGGATTTCGGTTTATGATTTATCACGATTAGAATTTGGAGACACTTATTTTATTGGCAATGGGGGTAGTCAAATTAGGGTTAGTCAGACGGCTATTTTTGAAGATTATATCTATGCAGCTTGCCAAGATAATGGAGGTATTAGAAGAGGCTTGTTAAGCAGTCCAAACTTGATAGATTTTCAGGAATGGACTCAAATAACTTCTGGGAACTATTTAGGCATTGAGGCATTTTCAAATAAGTTATATTGCACATCAATAAACAATAGAATTTTTGAAATAAACAATACCATTCTCAACCAACTATTTATTTATCCGAGTAGAACACTAGATTTAAAAAGCACTCCGGATAACCTCATTGTAACTACACAAGATCAAGTTTATGTTTACGATGCAAATTTTAATGTATTAGCAAATCCTATAGCAACAAGTGAGTTTGATGCTAAGTTTACCACTGCAATAACAACAAATGAAGGTATATATATAGGGACTGAAGGATTTGGTGTTTTAAGAACAACGGCTGTTAATACTTCGGTGTTTGAAGAGATTCATCCTGATGGTCCTTTAAGAAATAACACCTTTTCTGTTGAGGCTGGTTTTGGAAACCTATGGGCTACTTATGGAGATTATTCTTTTGACTATGACCCAAGTCCTTTGAGAAAATATGGGGTTAGTCATTTTCAAAATGAACAATGGACAAATATTCCTTATGGCAGTGTATTTAATTCTAGAAATCTTAACGCAATTTCAATAAATCCTCTTAATTCTAGACAAGTGTTTATTAGTTCCTTTCAAGATGGTTTATTAGAGATTAATGATAATGAACCTACTATAAGGCATGATCAAACCAATAGCGGATTAGAATCTCTATTTTTACCAAATAGTCCAAACTTTATAAGTGTTCGCGTTTCTGGAACTACCTTTGATAATAATGGATTATTATGGTCTATTACCTCATTGATTCAAAAGCCATTAAAATCTTATGATCCAAGTACGAATCAATGGAGAAGCTATGATTTTTCAGAGCTAATCTCAAAACCAATCACAGATAATTTAGGATTTAAAGATATTGTGATAGAGCCTTCTAGTATTGTATTTGTATCATCATTTTCCTTTGGAGTTATAGGGTTTGATCCTCAAAACGGATCGATAAAGAATATTAGTGATGGAGGGGGAAATCTACCTGTTAAATTTACACGCGCAATAGCTTTAGACAAGAGAAACCGATTATGGATTGGAACACATAATGGTTTAAGAGTATTATTTAACACAGCCAATTTCTTTTCAGATGAAAATGTGACCACTGAACCTATTATTATTCTTGAAGATGGTATTCCGAAAGAACTTTTAGAAGAACAATTTATTTCTGATATTAAAGTAGATGGCTCTAACAATAAATGGGTTGCTACAATAGGAGCTGGATTATTTTACTTTTCATCTGATGGTCAACAGACGATTTTTCATTTTACCAAGGATAATTCGCCCTTACCTTCTAACACCATTAATGATGTGAGCATAGATACTAATAACGGTTTAGTATATATTGCTACTGATAGAGGCTTACTTTCATTTAAATCAGGAGGGTCTTCTCCAAAAGATGAGTTGTCTGATGCGTATATATATCCCAATCCTGTGAGACCAGCTTTTGATGCCATTTCAAAAAAGATAAAAATAAAGGGTATTACAGATAATGTTAACATAAAAATCACAGATATTGAAGGCAACTTAGTTGCCGAAGCCCAATCTAGAAATAACCTGAGATACCGAGGGTATAATTTAGAAATTGATGGTGGTACAGCGTTTTGGAACGGAAAAAATCTTGCAAATAATAAAGTATCCTCAGGAGTTTACCTAATTATGCTATCCGATTTAGACACCTTTGAAACGAAAGTCTTAAAGCTAATGATTGTTAGATAATGTTTATTTCTACAACAGCCATAGTATTATCAAAAATAAGATATAAAGATTATGACCTAATTATAAAATGTTACACCAAAGATTTTGGTTTACAGACATATTTAATTAAAAATGCACTCAAATCAAAAAAAGGCAAATTTAATAAATGGAGGGATGCGGGTGAAGTAGTAAAAGTAGTAATAGTGATCGAGCAAATCAATACAATACAATACATTATATATATAATCGTGCCATGAGTGGTTTTGGTGCTGGTAAATGGATTGTGAGTAAAAAGAATATATAATGGGGAATAAAAATAACAAAACCGA
>CAZQBE010000010.1:0-20147 GCA_964591595.1 uncultured Flavobacteriaceae bacterium | reverse complement strand
AAATATTAAAAATTAAAACCTTGAATTTTCCACGTTCAGCAATTATTGGAGGCGTTATTAGAAATGGAGAAGGTATTATTGCTTTGGGTAATTTTAAAGTTGAAGCAGGAGATAGAATTGTAGTATGCTGTTTGCCTCAATCTATTAAGAAAGTTGAAAGCTTTTTCTTTTAATACAAAAAAATAAGTGAAACTTAACTACAAAATAATATTTCATTTTTTAGGATTATTGCTGCTGTTTAATGGTGGTTTCATGCTGTTAGCATCTTTAATCAGTGTTATTTATAATGATGGTGCGGCGTCTTATATTTTATTGGCTGGTCTTATAGTGATTTCTATTGGGGTACTGAGCATGCTTTTAACCAAAAAGCATAAAAAGGAGATGAATAAGCGCGAAGGTTATATTGTAGTAGCTTTTGGGTGGATTGTAATGACACTTTCAGGGACATTACCTTATATGTTTACAGAGGCCATACCAAGTTTTACAAATGCTTTTTTTGAAACCATTTCAGGATATACAACAACAGGATCAACCATTTTAAACGATATTGAATCTTTACCAGAAGGTATTTTGTTTTGGAGAAGCTTAACACATTGGATAGGTGGTATGGGGATTATAGTTTTAGCAGTTGCTATTTTGCCGCTGTTAGGTATTGGAGGAATGCAATTGTTTGCAGCTGAAGCTCCTGGACCAAGTGCAGATAAATTACATCCACGAATTGCAGATACAGCAAAGCGTTTATGGCTTATTTATTTTGGATATACAGCAGCCGAAACCATCTTGCTTAACGTAGCAGGAATGTCGTTTTTTGATGCTATTAACCACTCAATGGCGACTTTATCTACGGGTGGATTTTCAACTAAAAATGCAAGTATAGCCTATTGGAATGGTAAACCAATTATTCAATATATTATTATGCTTTTTATGTTTTTAGCTGGCACCAATTTTGTGTTAAGCTACTTTGCATTTAAGGGTAGAGTACAAAAAGTAATAAAAGACGAAGAGTTTAAACTTTATTTTCAGTGTATTATTTTGTTTACCATTATAGCATCGCTAATTATATACTTTAAAGCTGATGTTACGATGTCTTCCATTAATCATCCAATGGTTTGGGGAGAAACGGAAAGTGCTATAAGACATGGTATGTTTCAAGTGTTAACTATTATTACCACTACAGGATTCGTAACAGCAGATTTTACCTTGTGGACACCTTTTTTAATGGTACTTTTCTTTGGGTTAATGTTTTTGGGAGGATCCGCAGGAAGTACTGCTGGTGGAGTTAAAGTTGTGCGTCATTTAATGATGATTAAAAATGGCTTTTTAGAGTTTAAAAGAACTTTGCATCCTAATGCTATTTTGCCTGTACGTTATAATAAAAAGGCAATTTCGGGAGATATTGTATTTAATATTTTAGCATTTTTTATCTTGTATATGCTGTCTTTTATTATTGGTGCTTTAGTATTTTCATTTTTAGGACTAAGTTTTGAATCTTCAGTAGGAGTAGCAGCTTCTAGTTTAGGAAATGTCGGGCCAGCATTGGGGAATTTTGGCCCCGTAAATAATTTTTATGAAATGCCAGAAATTGGCAAATGGTGGGCATCCTTTTTAATGCTTATTGGTCGTTTAGAATTATTTACAGTACTTATATTATTAACGCCATTCTTTTGGCGAAATAGGTAATATCACCTGATATGTTTAATTTATTTTTTTAAGATTTCAAAATCTGCCAGAGTATCAATATTTATAATATTTACCGTAATATTCACCTCTGATTTTTAAACAGTTGAATAAAATGCTGTGTAACATTTTTATTTGTAAGGCGTCTTAATAGTATAAATCAATCAAAAACAAATAATCATGGAATTAGTATTAACACATCAAGACATTGAACCATTACCCAAACAGATCAGGGAACCATTTATTTTTAAAAACGAAGGACTATTAAGTTCAACGTATAAGCAAGAAACATGTAATAATTTCTTTCATTCAAATCCAAAATCTATATTTGGGATTAAGCAATCGGTAAAAAGTAATAGATATCAACTTACTTCACATATCGATACCATTTTAAAACTTTCTGTTTTCGCAATTGTTTTAGTAATTGCTCTGGTTTAAACTCTCTTTAATACATTTTATGGCTTCAATAAGCTGCTCTTGTGAAGCTGAGTAAGAAATACGAATAAAATAGTCCGGAATTTTCAAAAAGCATCTCCTATAACTGTTGCTACAAGCACTACATTGTATAAATGTTAAGAAGGTGATTTATCATTGCAATGATATCGATTAAAATAAGTGTCTTAGTAATAATACAAAAATTAAAAAGTTATGCCATTAGGAGAATCAATGATATCTATTCTTAAAAGCAATAAGAATATAAGACTTATTAAAGGTAATAGATTTAAAAGTGCTGCCAAATGGGGTGAAATTAAAAAACAGAATACGATTTTCCAAAAGCAACTCCTCAACTTTTACGAGAAATAAGACAGCGTCTAAAAAGAGAACGAAAACAATTATTTGTTAAACGGCTTATAGTTTTTGTAACAATAATAAGTATTATCTTTTTTCTATATATAATTAATAACTAAAACAGGTTTAATTCAAACTCTCTTTAATACGTTTTATGGCTTTAATAAGTTGCTCTTGTGAAGCAGCATAAGAGATTCGGATACAATCTGGATTTCCAAAAGCATCTCCTGTAACTGTTGCTACAAGGGCTTCTTCAAGTAAATACAAAGAAAAGTCGGAAGCGTTAATTATGGTTTTGCCCCTAAGCGTTTTGCCAAAAAAAGAAGATATATCAGGAAACACATAAAATGCACCTTCAGGTGTATTGGTTTTAAACCCATCAATATCGTTGAGCGAATTAAGCACCAGATCACGACGGTTTTTAAACTCATCTACCATGTATTGTACTTTACTAGGATTAGCTTCCATAGCAGTAATTACAGCACGCTGTGCAATACAATTGGCACCACTAGTTATTTGTCCTTGCATTTTGTTGCAGGCACGAGCAATCCAAGAAGGAGCACCAATAAAACCAATTCTCCAACCTGTCATGGCAAATGCTTTTGACACACCATTTACAGTAATAGTACGGTCGTACATATCTTCAAATTGAGCCATACTTGCATGACCTCCAATAAAATTAATATGCTCATAGATTTCATCAGAAACCACATAAATATGAGGATGGTTTTGTAACACATTAGCAAATGCGCGTAATTCGGTTTTGCTATATACAGAGCCACTTGGGTTACAAGGCGAGCTAAACCAAATCATTTTAGTTTTTGGTGTAATAGCTGCCTCTAATTGTGCAGCGGTCATTTTAAAATCTGTATCAATAGACGTTTTTATTTCTACAGGAACACCTTCACTAAGCTGTACAATATCGTTATAACTTACCCAATAAGGACAAGGTAAAATAACTTCGTCACCAGGATTAATCATTGCAGCAGCAACATTTGCTAAAGATTGTTTTGCACCTGTAGATACAACAACTTGTGGTAAGGTATAGATGAGGTTATTATCACGTTTAAATTTGGTAATAATAGCTTGCTTTAATTCTGCATAACCATCAACAGGAGTGTACGAATTGTAGTCGTCGTTAATAGCTTGAATTGCAGCTTCTTTAATAAAATCTGGGGTATTAAAATCGGGTTCTCCAAGGCTTAATCCGATAATATCTTTGCCTTCAGCCCTTAGTTCTCTGGCTTTAGCAGCCATTGCCAAAGTAGCAGATGTTGATAGATTGTTTATTCTATCAGAAAGTTGGTTCATTGGTAAAACTAATTAGACTGTTAAAGCAGGTTTCATTCCCATTTCGCGTAAATACTTAAAATGAGCAATAATGGCTTTACGTGTGGTTTTATATTCGTTATAAGGTAAATTAAACTCTTTCGCAGTCTCTTTAACTATTTTGGCAATTTTTCCATAATGTACATGACTGATATGTGGAAAAATATGATGCTCTACCTGATGGTTTAATCCTCCGGTAAACCAGTTTACAATTTTACTTTTTGCACCAAAGTTAACCGTAGTTTTAAGTTGGTGTACAGCCCAAGTATTTTTCATAGAACCATTTCTTTCTGGAAGAGGCATTTCTGCTTCATCCATTACATGTGCTAATTGAAATACAACACTTAAAATTAAACCAGCAACATAATGCATAATAAAGAAGCCTAATAAAATTTTCCACCAAGAAATATCTAATATTAACATTGGGATTACAATCCACATAGTCACGTAAATAATTTTTGAAATTACAAGTTTACTCCAATTCCATACAGGATTTGGAAATTTACCATAGGCTAATTTACGTTTCATATAGCGTTTCATTTGCATAAAATCTGTTGTAATAGCCCAATTAATAGTTAACAATCCATAAAGTAATACCGAATAATAATGCTGAAATTTATGGTGCCATTGCCATTTAGAATGTTCAGAAAAACGTAATATTCGACCAGCTTCAAGGTCTTCATCATGACCATGTATATTTGTATATGTATGATGTAATACATTATGCTGTACTTTCCAGTTGTAAGCATTTCCAGCAAGGATATAAATACTACTTCCCATTATTCTATTAATCCATTCTTTATTAGAAAACGAACCATGATTCCCATCGTGCATCACATTCATACCAACTCCAGCCATTCCAATCCCCATAACAATAGTTAAAAGTAGTTGTGCCCAACCAGGAATATTTAATGTAAGAATTAAAAAATAAGGTGTTAAAAACAGGCCAAACATTATAATTGTTTTTAACCAAAGCTTCCAGTTTCCAGTACGCTTAATTTTATTGTCTTTAAAGTAGCTATTTACACGTTTATTAAGTGTTTTGAAAAACTTTGCTGAATCAGTTCTTGAAAAAGTAAGCAGTTGCTTTGTCATACGTTTTGGTTTATTTATAATAACGAATTAAAATAAATTATTGTATAAGTGGGCAAAGATATATAATAAACACACTTAACTTATAAAGTTTTCATAAAATTATGCACATAAAATGTATATTTTTGTTGAAATCTTAAAGTTTAATGGAGCTCATTTTAAAGTATTTTCCTAATCTTACTGAAGACCAAATCGATAAATTCGAAAAGTTACAGGCTTTATATCAAGATTGGAATTTAAAGATTAACGTGGTTTCTCGTAAAGATATTGATGAGTTATATCTACGTCATGTGTTACATTCTTTAGCTATTGCAAAAGTAATTCAATTTAAAAAGGGTACTAAAATTTTAGACGTTGGTACAGGAGGCGGTTTTCCAGGAATTCCGTTGGCTATATTGTTTCCTAAGTGTGATTTTCATTTAGTTGATAGTATCAATAAAAAATTAAAAGTGGTCAATGGCGTTGTTTTAGATTTAGGATTAAGTAATATAAAAACCACACATTCTCGTGTGGAAGCAATTAATGATACTTACGATTTTGTTGTAAGTCGTGCAGTAACCGCAATGCCAACTTTTGTGTCTTGGGTAAAAGGAAAAGTTTCTAAACCGCAAAACCATGAGATAAAAAACGGTATTCTCTATTTAAAAGGAGGCGATTTAACCAAAGAATTGCAAAACTACAAGACGGTAAGTATATTTAATCTAAGTGATTATTTTACTGAAGCATTCTTCGAGACCAAAAAAGTAGTGCATTTGCCTATTAAATTTAAGAAATAAGGTATGGCTTATGGGATTTAGAATAAATCAATAGGAGGCCAATATTTAATAGCTTTTATTCCGTTTTCAATGGCTTTAGTCATATCACTATTAGGATCATTATTTATATTGCCATCCCATTTGTTTACTGCAAAAAAATAATAAATACCATTATCCATTAATTTTATCCTTGAACTCGTTCCTGCCATAAGACCGCTGTGTTGCATCAAGCTTCCATTAAGGCTCCATCCTTTACCATAACTGCCACCATAGGAAGAAGTTTGTATCGTTTTGATACTACTACTTTTTAAAAAATCTTTTTTTGACTTGTCTCCATCTACACGAATCGCAAATTTCATCAAATCAACAGGAGAACCAATCCAACCTCCATGACTATCCATACGTTGCATTTGAAGAGAATAAGGATTGGTGTTGTTATCACCATAATAAACTACCTCTTTGTAGCGTCGGCCGTCTTTTTTACTCGAACCTATATACATATTTTTAATTCCCATAGGTTTCAGAATTTTTTCACGAACGTAGTTTTCGTAACTCATTCCTGATTTTTTTTCGATAATTCTACCAAGTATACAATAGCCAAAATTAGAATACGCGTAAACAGTATTAACAGCATCACTAGGATTTCGGCTATCTAATACCCAACCTATCAATTTTTTTTGACTTAAATCAGTTTGTTGAAACATGGGAGCTCCCCAAGTATCATTAGGTCCACTTCCAGGGTTTGGAGTAGTATTGTTATCCCAAGAGTTTCCTCCAGCTCGGTGCTCTAAAAGATGACTTACTTTTATTTGCTTTTCTCTCTTACCATATTTTTTGGTGCCGTAAGTGGTGCCTAAAACAGCTCCAGAGCCAAATACTTTTTGTTTAAGTTTTAGGTTGGTGACCTCTGTTAGTTTCATAATAGCAGCACTGGTTATGGGTTTACTTACACTAGCTATTCTATATAAACTTGTTGCTGAGGCTATTACCTTTTTGTCTTTATCGCCATAACCATAACCTTTTGCATATACTAAGCACCCATCTTTTACAATAGCAACAGATGCTCCTGGGACGCTATATTTTTTCATAACTGCTTTAATTTTATCATCAAGTTGTCTTGTGTCTTTACCTTTCCAATTACCAATACTTTTAAACGCAGCAGCATAACCTGCTGTTTTACCAGCATCATGTCCACTAATACTTATAGGCATAAATCCTTGGTAATAATGATTATCCATTTGCAGTTGATAATTTTTAGGACTCATATTATGACGAGCACTATATCGTCCACTTACTTTTTCAAAAATTGCTGCAAAAAATACTTTGCCTCCTGAGTTATAGCTGTCAACTTGAGTTACGCGATACCCTTTTTTCCAGTTCTTAGTCACTTCATCTTGATATTGTTTCCTGTTAAGTCCATGACGTGCTTTTATTTTGGAATTATCTCCTTTATTCCAAATGGCAGCATAATATATTTTTCCTTTAATTCCATAACCACTTATATGAGCTAGTTTGTAACCGTCTTTATGGTTTTTGGTTGCTACAGACTGGTATTGTTTAGGGGTTAAGCCATGACGTGCACGAAGCCCTTTGGTTTTTTGCTTATTCCAAATGGCGGCATAATATGCTTTTCCATTCTGATTATAACCATCAACATGAATAAGTCGATAACCATCCTTATGATTTTTATCAGCCGCTGATTGATATTTTGCTTTTGATAATCCGTGACGTATTCTTAGATCTTTGGTTTTTCCCTTTTTCCAAAGCGCTGCAAATTTTACCTTCCCATTAACATTGTAACCATCTACATAAAGTAAGCGATAACCTTTGTTATGTAATCTAGTAACTTCACTTTGGTATTTTGAACCCGTTAAGTTATGTTTAGCAACCCAATTATTGACATCCTTTGGGTTAAAACTGTTCATACGTTTTTGTGCATTGCAAATAATAGATACACTTAGAAGAAATACGATGCTTAAGTAAATTTTCATCTTTAAAAGTTTTAGAATTAAATTTAAAATCAAGGGTAGGTCGCAAAAGACCAATGTGTTTCTGGGGAGATATTATATATAACTTTTTTTAAAGATACATAAAATTCAGAATAATTACTGCTATTTGAATATAAATGATAAGTCTTAGCTTTTGATTGTGAATAAGTTAAGTAGCAAAGATTGGTGTTACTACTCTTTGCTATTCTAATATTTTATAGTAATAACCTAAATCCATAAACAGGCAGTTCACCTTGTATAAAATCTAAATCTTCAGACCGTTTAAAACCTAAATTTTCATACATGCTCCAAGCGATTTGCATTGCTTTCGTAGAGTGAATGATTATTTGCTTTTGTTTTTCTACTTTAGCCAATGTAATACACGCATTTGTTAATAGTTTTCCTAAGCCTTTGCCTCGAATATTTGGGTTTACTGCTAGTAACCTAAAACCTGCTGCATTTTTTTCTTTAGTTGCAGAACCACCCGAACCATAATATGCCATATCACTAAAATAAACAATGCCACCATCAATGGTTCCATTAGGTGAAACAGCAATTAATAGCTTCACTTTTGGATATTCAGTGAGTTTACCAATATTTGCAAGTTTGTTATAATAATTGGGTTGCTCTTTGGGACTAGGAAAGCCTTCCAGTTGTGAATATACAGTAACCATTAAATCACCAATTGTAGAAAACTCATCTGGCATAGCCTCTCTTATACTATAGTCTTGATTGGTCATGGGTAATTTTAAAAAATACAGTAGGCTATAAAAGGAATTATAGTTAATAAAATGGTAACAACACAACCACTTTTTGATTTAAATTTTTTGCCTTCTTTCATTGTGCAAAATGCTACCTTAGGAGTGTCATAAGATAAACGAATTTCTCTATTACGATCATATACCAGTATATAATCTTTTAATCCAATATAGTGAATCTGATTATTTGAAGTTAAATTAAATATATATTCATTCAACTTATTTTTGTGTAAGTATCCAAATATTTTGCCTTTATTGGTTTTTAATGTTAGTTTTTTACCATTATTAACACAGGTAAGATTTTCTGCTTCTTCCAACTCATCAATTAATTTATTTCCTCTTAATTTATCAACTCTATTAGATACTTGAATAGAAAATGAAGTGTCGAATTTAGTATTTTCTTTGATCCAATAATCCTTTAATACAATTATATGTTTAGTTTTATTTTCCATTATCTATACACTTACAAATCTAATAGATTTTAATTAAGAATCTTTAAAAAAATAAACCCTATCTTATTAAAGATAGGGTTTTTATATAGTATTACTTCTCAATACAATTCCAATGCTATCGGAATCACTCGAAGTTACGTTTTTATTCCTCTAAAAACGGATAACGGTAATCTGTTGGTGTTACAAAAGTTTCTTTAATCATCCTAGGAGATACCCAACGCAGTAAGTTTTGAGCAGAACCCGCTTTGTCGTTAGTTCCCGAAGCTCTTGCACCTCCAAATGGTTGCTGCCCAACAACGGCTCCTGTTGGCTTATCATTAATATAAAAGTTTCCTGCACAATTTTGCAAAGCTTTTGCAGCTTCGTCAATAGCATATCTATCTGTGGCAAGAACAGCTCCTGTTAAGGCATATTCGCTTGTTTGGTCTACTAATTTTAAAGTTTCAGAATAGTCGTTTTCATCATACACATAAATAGTGATAACTGGACCAAAAAGTTCGGTACACATAGTTGTGTATTTTGGGTCTTTAGCAAGAATTACGGTTGGTTCAATAAAATAACCTTTGCTTTTATTGTAACCACCACCTATAATAATTTCAGCATCACTATCAGCTTTGGCTTGGTCAATATATTTAGCCAACTTATCAAAAGAACCTTCGTGTATTACAGCAGTAATAAAATTACTCATGTCTTCAGGAGAACCCATTTTGATTGAATTTAAATCTTCTATAAGCTGAGATTTAACGGCACTCCACAAATTACTTGGTATATAAGCTCTTGAAGCAGCAGAACATTTTTGTCCTTGAAACTCGAAAGCACCACGAACAATAGCCGTAGACACTTGTTTGGCGTTTGCCGATTTATGAGCAATGATAAAATCTTTACCACCAGTTTCGCCTACAATTCTTGGATAGGTTTTATAATTATGAATATTGTTTCCAATCTTTTTCCATAACTCTTTAAAAACAAATGTGGAACCGGTAAAATGTAAACCAGAAAAATCTGGACTACTCATTACTGTATCAGTAATCATAACAGGATCTCCAAAAACGACATTAATAACACCAGGAGGAACACCAGCTTCATTAAAAACGTCCATTAGTATTTTAGCAGAGTAAATTTGGCTATCACTAGGTTTCCAAACCACAACATTCCCCATCATAGCCATACAAGACGGCAGGTTTCCAGCAATTGCAGTAAAATTAAAAGGTGTAACAGCATACACAAATCCTTCAAGTGGCCTGTATTCAACTCTGTTCCATGCGTCACTTGTACTTTCTGGCTGTTCAAGGTAAATGTCTGTCATAAACTGCACATTAAAACGCAAGAAATCTATCAATTCACAAGCGGCATCAATTTCAGCTTGATGAATGGTTTTAGATTGCGCTATCATTGTTGCAGCATTTATTTTTGCTCTATATGGTCCTGCAATTAATTCGGCAGCCTTTAAAAAGATACCAGCACGTTGTTCCCATGGTAATCGTGACCATGTTTTTCTTGCCTCTAAAGCTGTAGATATAGCGTCTTCAACATGCGTTTTTTCTGCTAAATGATAGGTTCCAACTATATGTTGATGGTCATGAGGTGGAGACATTGTTCTGGTATTTCCAGTGGTAATATTTTTTCCATTTATATAAAAAGGCACATCAATTTTGCTGTTAAACATGTCTTTATATGTTTTATGTACAGCTTCACGTTCTGGAGAACCAGGTGCATACGATTTTATAGATTCGTTTACAGCTATTGGTACGTTGAAAAATCCTTTTCCCATTATTTATTTCTGTTTAATAATTCATTAAAATTTGACTGCAAAGTTACAACAATTTTGACGATTTTTTATTTGAAGGATTGCAAAAACCACGTTAAAATCTTAGTAATTTTTTGTAAGTTGCCAAAGAGTTTTTAGACTATTGCATTTATGTGTACAGTTACTATTATTCCGAAAGGGAATAACAATTTTATTTTAACATCAAACCGTGATGAAGCGCCAAACAGGACGTCGCTTGCACCTGAAATCTATTCGGTTAAGAATACAACAATGCTATTTCCTAAAGATGAGTTGGCAGGAGGTACTTGGATTGGCGTAAGCGAAAAAAATCGATTAATTTGTTTGCTCAATGGCGGATATGTATGTCACGAACGCAAAGCAGTATATAGAATGAGTCGTGGTGTTGTGGTGAATGATTTATTAACTTCAGATGATTTAGCTTCATGTATTGAAACATATAATCTTGAGGATGTAGAACCATTTACCTTGGTTATTGCCGATTGGAATGCCAATTTAAAATTCTATGAATTGGTTTGGGATGGTACAGAAAAGCACTTTTCAGTGTTACCTTTAGCACCTAAGATTTGGTCGTCATCAACATTATATAATAATGCCATGAAACAAGAGCGTTTCCAGTGGTTTGAAGATTTTAAAGCAGAAAACGAATTAGAAGCTACTACTTTGATGAGTTTTCATAAAACTGCAGGACATGATAATCAAGATTTTGGCGTTATTATGGATAGACACTATGTAAAAACAACAAGTATTACACAAGTAGAAAAAAAGGAAGATATTATCGATATGCAATTTCACGACCTTCAACGTAATACAGTTTCGATAAAAACACTTAAACTTCAGCAAATAGTAAATGAATAATTCTGGAATTATTATAATATTAGCATATCCGGAAACTGTAGTACCTCTTGCAGACGAATGGTATTCTCCTATGTTACGTTTTATAGGTATAGGCAATAAATACTACATTAGAGCTGGTCATGCCGCTTTAATACTAATACATAAGGATACAGGAATTTTAGATTATTATGATTTTGGACGCTATATTACTGCGCAATCTACAGGAAGAGTTAGAGGAAAAGATACAGATTATGAATTAGATTTTTCTATAAAAGCAAAAATTGAAAATGGGAAAATTAAAAATTTAGAAGAAATTCTTAAATTTTTAACTGCAAATTCTGAAATAATTCATGGCGAAGGAAAATTAATTGCTTCGGTTTGCGATGTTATTGATTATCAAAAAGCTAAAGATTATATTACAATGATGCAAGAGCGTCATTTTATTCGTTATGGAATTTTTAATAAAGAAGCGAGCAATTGTTCACGTTTTGTAACCTCAACTTTAATTGCTTCAGTTAATAACGAGCGTATAAAAAAACAGTTAATCAAATCAACCAGATTTACACCAAGCACTATTGGTAATGTTATTATAGGTAATACAGGAGATTGTGTTAATGAAGTGTCTGAAACAGGAGAAATATCGGAGTACAATTCTTCAGTTAGAAAAGAAAATTTAAAATGTTTCTTTGATACATTAAAAAATTACAAACCAAATTTAGTTGGGAATAAACTTCCTAAAACTGTTGATGGTATTCATGATAATGCCCAATGGCTAGGTGGTGTTGGTTCTGGTGCATGGTTTGAACTGCATAATACTTCAGCCAGAGATGAATATAGATTTAGACGTATTTCACCTCATGGTAATATTGATGTTGATGGGTATTTTAAAGTAAATGATACTAATTTTAATTACGAAGAGAATTATAATTTTGTGCATTATTCAAATTGTTCATTTTACCATGTAAAACAAAATAATACAGTCTATCGATTTGATTTGATTAGAAGACTTAATTAAGTGCAAAACCAGCACTTAACTTAAACGTAGGAATAATTACTCTAAACTTATTGGTAGTTGAAAAATTAACCATATTATAATGCCCTTGCATAGCTCCGAAAGGAGATGCTAATAAGGCACCAGAATTGTAAGTATGTAACTCTCCAGGTTTTAAAACAGGTCTTTTACCAATAACTCCCTCGCCTTCAATAATTTCAATATTATTAAGCGCATCTAAAATCCGCCAATGTCTTGAATTTAACTGTACGGAGTCCTTACTTTGATTTTCTATGGTAACTTTATACCCAAAGGCAAAGTGCACTTTATAATTTTTATAAAAAGTGCCTTCAAAATTTGTCTCTACGGAGATTTTTATGCCTCTTGTTACTTGTTGGACCATATCTGTTTAAAAGGGAGCAAAACGTTATATATAATCAAAAATAATAAAAAATTATATTTCTTATTTTATTTTTTCAAAATCTTAGATGAATTTAACAGTTTATTAGACAATCAGTTGCTAATATTGGTTGAATTGCCTTTGCCGTAACCAATTATTTTGTAAAATCTTTCTAAAGCATATATTTTCTTGAAGGCATTAGTTCATTCTCATCATCATAGATATGCAATTTTTGATTAGAGGCATAAGACTCCAAAGTCTTAAAAAATGTAAAAATATCATCGTGATTAAGTGCTGTATTTATAGTTACCAACCTTATAAAAGTATTTCCATTAAAATTTCCATAACTAACCATTAGTTTCGAATTTTTATATAATGCCATGCATAATTCATCGGCAGGAATATCCCTATAATTAAAGCAAACAGAAATAGAATTTTCAAAACTATAAAGTGTATAATTCGGGTTGTTTTTAATGTAGTTTCTAGCTGTTTCTGATAAATGGAACTGATGGTCAACTATTTTCTCTAGACCTAAGGTTCCTACGGATTTCCAGAGTGTCCATAATTTTAAAGCATCATTCCTTCTACCACATTGCAAAGAGATTTTACCTAAATTATAGTCATCACTATCTGTTTGATATAAATAATCTGCTTCGTTAGAAAATGAATGGTGTAATTGTTCTTTATGCTTTGTTAAAATAATGGAACAACTTAAGGGTGTGCCAAGCATTTTATGAGCATTTAGGCTAAATGAATCCGACTTTTCTAGACCTTTAACTAGATGTTTAAATGTATTGCTAAAAACAACACCACCACAATATGCACCATCTACATGTAGCCATAGATTGAATTTTTTACAAACAATGCTTATTGCTGCAATATCGTCAAACATACCTAAAACAGTCGTTCCAGCTGTGGCATTTACAAAAAATGGTTCAAATCCATTTGCTATATCTTGTTCTATTACAGTAGCTAAATGACTTACAGACATTTCGCCTTTGTGGTTAGTCTTTATAAAACGGACTTGATTACGACCTATACCTGTTAAAGCAGCATTTTTAGAAATTGAATAATGAGAGGCTTCAGAAGTGTATAGTGTCATTTTAGTGGAACATCCTTCATTTCGTATATTGGAGTTTTTAGCGTCTCTAGCCATAATTAAACCCATCATATTGCTCATGGATCCGCCGGGAGCTAATGTGCCACCACTATTTATAGGGTATCCCGCGAGTTGACAAACATTTTTAATAACTTCTTTTTCAATTTCAACCTGTGGTCCAGCAACCTTATAGGTGTACATACTGTTATTGAGCATTACTGCCAATAAATCTCCAAGTGTGGCCTTCCCAATTCGACCACCAAAAAGTTGATTAAAAAAGGATTTAGAAGCGGTTTTTGGTGTGCTTTTGATTATGTGAGTTAGTAGTTGTTTAAAATGATTATCAAGGACAGGATAACAATTCAGTTTTAAATCGAGTTGCTCAAATAATTTATCTGTTTTAATGGGCTTAGCAACTGGATTTTTAATTTCTTCATCTAATAAAACATCACATAATTGCGAGAATAAAACAATTTCTTTATGCATTTTTTGTTATTTAGGGCTTATAGTTATATTATGGAATAAGTTTGTCAAAAATATATAAGATAACTTACAATGCTTAAAAATGTTTCAGTTAAATTTAATTAGAAATATTTACAGAAGTAGTTTCCCCAAAACCAATTATCTTATCAAAACGTGCACCTAAGTCTCTATAATACACCAAAACCTTATAGTTGTTTTCGGTTTGCCAAAAGTTACCACTTATAGCACCTTCATCAATATTTCCGTTACGATCAACGATTACATACTTATAATTATAAAATCCTTGCTTTAAGGTTAAGGTTGTTTCGTAATAACCAGTTCTTGGGTTAAATGTCATTTTAGTATTTTCGGTAATAGCATAATTGTTAAAATTGCCATATACATGTATGCTTTTATCGTCTAACATTTCAGGATGCTGTAAAGAAAAATGAAGTACTGTATAATCTGCTTCAATAGTAACATCTCTAGCATTTAAGGCAGTAATTAAATAATTTCCGTTTATATCAGGATTATAAGTATAAGGTCTGTTAGCCCTAATAATATCTGTAAATAAGTAATGGTGATAAATATCTTGTAAATCGATAAACTGAACACCTACATTGGCACCTCTAACATCTTTGTTTTCAAAATATAAATATTCATTGCCGCCCCAAAAACTAGATTCGGTATCATACTTATATATTAGTGCTCTACCAATAGTATATAAGGGCTTTAAATTGGAGATTACAGTATTTAAATTATTGTTTTGTATCACTACTGTTTTAATAGTGCGTTTCGGATTGTTAAATAACATTGCTGCTGAAGAAATTTTAAAATCTACAGATTGCTTTTGCTGTACAAAGCGTACATCTCGTGAACGCTTAATAGCAACTCCAACATTTACCAAATCTTCATAAATCATAAATTTTCTGGTAAACATAAGTTCGTCATAATCGTTGTAAATTTTTAGCATATAATTTCCTGAAATCTTTAATCGTGTTTGTGAGTTGGGGATTTGCAAATTGTAATGCGAATAGATTTGATAGGTATTAAATGAGTTTTCGTAATTAACAATTCTAACATTATCAATACCTTGAAGATATTCCGATTTTAATAGGGTTTTATTTGGTGTCCAATCAAAATTATAATACTCTATTTTATAATAAAAATCGTCTTCATCACCATTTAAGACATCAAACTCTAACTGTAGCCGTTCATTAAGTTTTAAAATAGGAAGTTGGCTCTCGTTTGTATTACTTTTAAAGGTTATGGTCTTAATATAATCAGGCGGGTTTACTTCTTCAACTTGTGAAAAAGTAATTGTTGAAACAAATAATAAAAAGAAGAATAGCGTAAGTCTAAAATTCATTATAAATGGTTTGGTGTGTAAAGGTAAACAAATTTTGTGCCTAAAAATTGTTTTGAAATTTTATAAATAGGATAAGATTTTCAATTTTAAAACTTGTTAGCTCTAGTTAATATCTTTTTCTGAAGAATTTAATCATCACTCTTATCTAAAATAAATTATAATTATGGCTTATAAAAGTAATGAAATATTGCTATTAGGACTAGAATTTAAAGTGTTTAGTAAATGCAATAAATTTAATAGCATTTAATATTGAAACTGTATTATTAATTTGTAAATTTGCTCGGATTTTTAGACTACTAATTTCAATTATTAAAATATGTCAAACGACATTCGTATTAAAAAAGGTCTGGATATAAAACTTAAAGGTGCTGCTGAGAAAGCAAAAGAGAATGCTATTGCAAGTAACTTTTACACCATAAGGCCTGAAGATTTCCACAATGTTATCCCAAAACTTATTGCAAAAGAAGGATCAAGAATAAAAGCTGGAGACCCTATTTTTTATGATAAATCTAATGAAGCTGTAAAGTTTGTTTCTCCTGTTTCAGGTGAGATCATTGAGATTTCACGAGGCGAAAAACGTAAAATTTTAGCAATAAAAATTCAAGCCGATAAAGAGCAAACATACCAAGATAATGGAGTACTTAATGTTGAATCTGCTTCAGCAGAAGATATTAAAAGCAAATTACTAGCTTCAGGATGTTGGTCATTTATAAAGCAGCGTCCTTATGATGTTATTGCAAACCCAGATAAAGCACCAAAGGCTATTTTTATTTCTGGATATGTAAGTGCACCTTTATCAGCCGATTTAGATTTTACACTACAGGATAAAACTGCCGAATTGCAAGTTGCAGTTACAGCTTTAGGAAAACTTACCACAGGGAAAGTACATGTATCGGTTGAAAAAGCATCTCATTCGCCTTTATCAGGGTTGTCAGAAATTACTTTACATACTATTTCTGGTCCACACCCTTCAGGAAATGTAGGGACGCAAATAAATAAAATAGATCCAGTTAATAAAGGTGAAGTGGTTTGGACAGTAAGTGCACAAGACCTTGTTATTATTGGAGAATTGTTATTAACAGGAAAGTTTAATGCAGAACGTATTGTGGCACTTGTAGGTTCTTCAGTTGAGAAACCTAGATATTTGGTCACTAAAATAGGAAGTGAAGTTGCAACAATGATTTACGATTATGGTATTGCAAAGGATGCAAATGTTAGAATTATTTCTGGTAATGTATTGAGCGGAAAACAAATTCAACCCGATGGTTATCTCGACTATTATAGTAATGTAATTTCTATAATTCCAGAAGGAGACGATTATGAATTTTTTGGTTGGACAGCTCCTGTGTTTAATAAAGTATCAACATCAAGAGCATTGACGTTTTCTTGGTTAACACCAAATAAAAAGTTCGATTTAAATACAAATACAAACGGAGAACATCGTGCATTTGTAACGACTGGAACATACGAAGAAGTATTTCCGTTTGATATATTTCCGATGCAAATTTTAAAAGCATGTATGTATCAAGATTTAGATGAAATGGAAGCTTTAGGAATGTACGAAGTTGCACCTGAAGATTTTGCATTAACCGAGTTTGTATGTGTGTCTAAACAACCACATCAGGAAATTATTAGAAAAGGGCTAGACTTAATGATTAAAGAAATTGGATAAATTATTCATTGAGCGAAGTGAAATGAAAAATATCAAATCAATTATTTATTTCGCTTAACAAGTTAAAACTTGAAAAGCAAGTAATAGTTAAATCGTTAAAATAAAAAAAAGTTTTTTAAACAGACGAAATGAAAAATACACCATGGGTTTAAAAAGTAGTTTACATAATTTAAAACAAAAGTATAAAGACACAAAAATGGCTCCAGCATTTAATGCGTTGCATACCTTTTTATACTTACCAAACGAGACCACTCACAACGGAACTCATATAAAAGCTGCCGATGATTTAAAACGAACCATGAATACAGTAATCATGGCACTTGTTCCGTGTTTGATTTTTGGCATGTTTAATGCTGGTTATCAGCATTTTTTAGCATTAGGTGAAATAGAAAAAGCAGTTGGGTTTTTTGGCTCAGAGTTTTGGAATCTAGCAAACTTTACTATTGGTTTCTGGAAAATATTACCATTAGTAATCGTGTCATATGGTGTTGGTTTAGGCATTGAGTTCTTATTTGCTATAATTAAAAAACACGAAGTAGAAGAAGGCTATTTAGTAACAGGTATGTTAGTGCCATTAATTGTGCCTATAGATATTCCACTTTGGATGCTTGCAGTAGCAATTGTTTTTGGAGTTGTGATTGGAAAAGAAGTATTTGGTGGTACAGGAATGAATATTTTAAATCCTGCACTAACCATTCGCGCATTTTTATTTTTTGCATATCCAACTTGGATGAGTGGTGATAAAGTATGGGTAGAAGGCGCTGTTGAACGCACTAAGCAAATTGCTGAAGGCTTAAATGTTGATGCCATTTCGGGTGAAACGATACTGGGAGGCATTGCACAAAATAATCCAGTTACGCATACCATATCAGATATGTTCTTCGGATTTATTCCTGGTTCTATTGGTGAGACTTCAACATTACTAATATTCTTAGGAGGGTTGTTCTTAATCTTTACCAAAATAGGAAGCTGGCGTATAATGTTGTCTTCAGTTCTAGGAGCTATTTTTATGGGATTAATTTTTAATCAAATTGTTGCTGCAGAAATTATTACAGAAGGCAGTAAATTTTACGGATTAATGAGTACCGAATATTGGCATCACTTACTTATTGGTGGATTTGCTTTTGGTACTGTTTATATGGCTACAGACCCTGTAACGGCATCACAAACCAATAAAGGAAAATGGATTTACGGATTTTTAATTGGGTTCATTTCCATAATGATTCGTGTATTTAATCCTGCATATCCAGAAGGTGTAATGCTGGCTATTTTATTAATGAATGTATTTGCACCAACAATAGACCATTATGTAGTTCAAGGAAATGTGAAACGCAGACTAAAACGTCTTAAAGTTAATAATACATAACGATGGAAAAGAGAACAGATAAAAATTCATATACTATACTTTTTGCCATAGGAATGGTAATTGTTGTAGGTTCCATATTAGCTTTTGCAGCTTCAGGATTTAAAGATAGAATAGACGAAAACAAACGTATAGAAAAACAGCTTAATATTTTATACGCTATGGGAGTAAATGAAAATGAAGGTAGTGATATGAGCTTTGTTTCTAAGGATAAAGTAGGTGACTATTTCTCAAAATACATTACAAAACAATTAGTAATACAAGGAGATAATGTCAGCGAAGATGTTAATGCATACCTTATTGATATTAAAAAAGAGCAAACTAATGCTAAAGAAGGAAAGATTAGAAGATTACCTCTTTTAATAGGAGAAAAAGATGGAGAAACTTTCTATATAGCACCTATTAGAGGTAAAGGACTTTGGGATGCCATTTGGGCTTATGTTGCAATGGATAAAGATATGGTTGTTCAAGGTGCGTTTTTCGACCATAAAGGAGAAACAGCTGGTCTGGGTGCAAATATTAACCAGAGATTCTTTATGGACGATTTTATAGGAGAGCACTTATTAGATGCTTCAAGTAATTTTAAAGGTATTGCTATTTCAAAAAGCAATGCAGATCCAAAAAATATAGATAAAACAGACAATGAGATCGATGCAATAGCAGGAGCAACCATTACAGGTAATGGTGTGTCAGCAATGTTGAAATCTGAACTGAGATTATATCTACCTTATTTTAAAAATTTAAAAAACTAATTTATGGGACTTTTATCTAAAAAAGATGCAGCATTAATCAAAGATCCTTTATTTGATAATAACCCTATTACTATTCAAGTACTCGGTATTTGTTCGGCATTAGCTATTACTGCTGAATTAAAGGCATCTATTGTAATGGCAATTGCAGTATTATTTGTATTAGGCTTAGGAAATGTGGTTATTTCTTTAATGCGAAATATTATTCCTTCAAAAATTAGAATTATTGTGCAATTGGTAGTAGTTGCTGCTTTAGTAATAATAGTGGATTTGGTTTTGAAAGCTTTTGCATATGAACTCAGTAAAACACTTTCTGTTTTTGTAGGATTAATAATTACCAATTGTATTATTATGGGACGCTTTGAAGCTTTTGCATTAGCAAACAGCCCATGGCAATCTTTTCTAGATGGTATTGGTAATGCAGCAGGATATGGAGTTATTTTAATTATTGTAGGCTTCTTTAGAGAACTTTTAGGTGCCGGAACACTATTAGGGTTTCCTGTATTTGGAGATCCAATAGAAAAAACGGGATTGTATCAATATGGCTATGAGAATAACGGATTCATGTTATTAGCACCA
>CAZQBE010000009.1:4441-20345 GCA_964591595.1 uncultured Flavobacteriaceae bacterium | reverse complement strand
TTAAGCTCTAATAATTCTGCTTCAAGCAATACTTTTTCTAATAATTCATCAATTCCAAGACCTGTTTTTGCTGAAATATCTTGAGACTGAATTTTTCCTCCCCAATCTTCTACTAATAAATTCATATTAGCAAGTCCTTCTTTAATCTTTTCTGGATTTGCCGCTTCTCTATCAATTTTATTAATTGCAAAAATGATTGGAACTCCTGCAGCTTGTGCATGAGATATGGCTTCTTTAGTTTGCGGCATAATATCGTCATCGGCAGCAATAACAATAATAACTAAATCTGTGACTTGAGCTCCACGAGCACGCATTGCTGTAAAAGCTTCGTGACCAGGTGTATCTAAGAATGCTATTTTTTGGCCAGATTCAAGCTCTACACCATAAGCCCCAATATGTTGTGTGATTCCACCCGATTCACCCGCGATGACATTTTCTTTACGTATAAAATCTAAAAGTGATGTTTTACCATGATCTACGTGACCCATTACAGTTACAATTGGTGCGCGAGCTTCTAAATCTTCTTGTTTATCTTCAACTTCTTCTATAGCATCTTCAATATCTGATGTGACAAACTCTACATGGTAACCAAACTCTTCTGCAACAATTGATAGTGTTTCGGCATCTAGTCTTTGATTCATAGTAACCATCATACCAAGTGACATACATGCTGATATAATTTCGGTTACAGAAACATTCATCATAGTGGCTACTTCAGAAGCAGTAACAAACTCTGTCACTTTTAATATTTTACTTTCTGCAGCAGCTAACTCCTGATCAATTTCTGTTTGCTGACGATGTTGATCTCTTTTATCTCTACGATATTTAGCGCCTTTCCCTTTACTAGATTTTCCTTGAAGCTTCTCTAAAGTTTCACGAACTTGCTTTTGAACTTCCTCTGCACTAGGCTCTTCTTTAACAACTTGTGGTCGTTTTTGACCTCTTCCTTTATTATTAAATCTATTGCCTCCTTTAGCGTTACCTTGTCCCTGTCTTTGTCCGCCACCTTTTTGCTCTCCTCCTCCAACTTTACTTATACGACGTCGTTTCTTTTTGGCATCAGTATTTGCATTACCTTGAGGTTTTTTATCTTCTTTCTTTTTCTTTGGTTTGTTGAATTGGGTTAAATCAATTTTCTCTCCTGTTGATTTTGGTCCTGAAAGTTTTTGGTACTTTGTAGTAACTTTTTCATCTTTAGATGCTTCAATGACTTCCTCTTTTGGAGTTTCTGAAGCGTTTTTAACAGCAGGTTTTTCTTTAACCACCTCAACAACTTTTTCTTTTTCTGGTGCTTCCTTTGCTTCTGTTTTTGGTGAAACTTTCTCTTCCTTTTTAGGTTCTGGAGTCTTTTTTTCTTTAACAACTTCCTTTTTAGGCTTTTCTAAATCAATTTTTCCAACTTGCTTAGGCCCTGTAAGTGTAGTTTTGGCTTTAACAATTTCTTTTTTGACAGCTTCTGCTCTTTGAAGTTTTTCTTCTATCTCTCGTTCACGTTCAACACGAAGTGCTTCCTTTTCTTTAAATTTAGCTTCACTAACTTCTTTAGAGGCTACTTTTTTACTCGCATCTGTTTGAAATTCTCCCGAAAGAACTTCATATACTTCTGCAGAAATTTTTGTAGTAGGGCGATGCTCTATCTCTATGCCTTTAGATTCTAAAAAATCTACAGCACGATCTATGGAGATATTTAACTCCCTTAGTACTTTATTTAATCTAATTGTTTCAGCCATAAATTGCCTTTAAAAATATCAAACAGCATTCACTGTTCTTGTTTCAGTACTTATATTTTTTTGAATAAAAACAGAACTTTAAATGTATTTTCAATTTTTATCCAATATATAATAATTTTTTATTCTTCAAATTCTTCTTTAAGAATTCGAACAACTTCACTAATTGTTTCTTCTTCTAAATCGGTACGTTTTACTAAATCTACTATGTCTTGTTCTAAAACACTTTTTGCTGTGTCTAACCCAGCTTTTGCTAATTCTTCAATAATCCATCCTTCAATTTCATCAGAGAATTCTGTTAGCTCTACATCTTCTTCTACGCCTTCTCTAAAGACATCTATTTCATATCCTGTAAGCTGTCCTGCCAAACGAATATTATGTCCACCACGTCCAATTGCTTTACTTACTTCTTCTGGTTTAAGAATAACTTCAGCACGTTTTGTTTCTTCATCAAGCTTAACAGAAGTTACTCTTGCTGGACTTAATGCTCTTGTGACAAACAATTGTACATTATTGGTATAATTTATAACGTCTATGTTTTCATTACCTAACTCACGAACTATGCCGTGAATTCTTGAGCCTTTCATACCAACACAAGCTCCTACAGGATCAATTCTATCATCATAAGAATCTACAGCAACTTTAGCTTTTTCTCCAGGAATCCTAACCACTTTTTTTACAGTAATTAAGCCATCAAAAACCTCAGGGATTTCTTGTTCAAACAATTTTTCTAAGAATACAGGAGCCGTTCTTGACATAATAATAGCCGGCTTATTTCCTTTGAGTTCAACGGTTTCAATAATACCTCTTACATTTTCTCCTTTTCTAAAGAAATCTGAAGGAATTTGCCTGTCCTTTGGCAAAATTATTTCGTTGCCTTCATCGTCCAACAAAATAATTGCTCTATGACGAATATGATGTACCTCAGCGGTATAAATCTCCCCTACTAAATCTTTAAATTGCTTGTAAATATTTGTATTGTCGTGTTCGTGTATTTTAGATATTAAGTTTTGACGCAACGCTAGAATTGCACGACGACCAAGATCTATAAGTTTAACTTCCTCAGACACATCTTCACCAACTTCAAAATCGGGTTCAATCTTTCTGGCTTCGGCTAATGAAATTTCCTGATTTGGTTCTTCTACTTCACCATCAGCAACTACAACACGATTTCTCCAAATTTCTAAATCGCCTTTATCTGGATTAATGATAATATCAAAATTATCATCATCACCAAATTTTTTCTTTAATGCATTTCTAAAAACATCCTCTAATATCGCCATTAAGGTAACACGATCAATTAATTTATCGTCCTTAAATTCTGAAAATGACTCAATTAACGCAATATTTTCCATAACTATTCTGGATTAAAATTTTATTTTCACTTTTGCTTCTACAATATCATTATACGATATTGTCGCTTCTTTTTTTACAGTAACCTTACCTTTACCAATTGGTTTTGGTTCTCTAGTTTTCCACTCCAAAAAAATACTTTGTTCTTTTGTATTAACAAGCTTAGCTTCAAACTTTTTATTATCAATTGTCTTAACCTCTAACACTCTTCCAATATTTTTTTGATATTGTCTCGCATGGTTTAAAGGTGTTGTTGCTCCTGCCGAAGCAACCTCTAAAGAAAAATCCTGTTCTTCTCTATCTAAATTATGCTCAATAGCTCTACTTATAAACATGCAATCCTCTACAAGTACGCCATTATCACCATCAATAATTACTTTTATAGAATTCCCTTCTAGCACATCAAAACTAATTAAAAACAAATCTTGTCGCTCTTCGAGGGCTTTATCTAGTAAAGTATTAACCTTATTTTTGAACATTTTTTAGTATAAAAAGAGGGGACTTCTCGTCCCCTCACCTATTCTTTTTCTTACAACGCTGCAAATATACAATATTTATCTTGATTTTTACAAACGTTTAAAACACACTTTTTTAATATTCTTTCAAACATCATAATACAAAAAATCAGCCTTGGACTAAAAGACTGATAATTTAAGTTTTTGTTGGCCTACTAGGGCTCGAACCTAGACTCTTCTGGACCAAAACCAGACGTGTTGCCAGTTACACCATAGGCCAATATCTCATTTTGAGGTTGCAAATTTATAACAAAGTTTTAGTTGCGCAAGCATTTTCTAAAGAAAATAATACGAAACACTTAACGTTTACTTAAAAATAGTAACGTGTAATTTATTTATTGTTAAATTCGCCATCAGTAACAAATAATGATTATGACACAATTCAACTTCAAAAAGTGGAATACCATTTTAGGATGGTTTGCCTTTTTAGTCGCATTTATTACCTATAGCTTAACTGTTGAACCTACAGTAAGTTTTTGGGATGCAGGAGAATATATTTTAACCTCTTCCAAACTACAAGTTGGGCATCCTCCTGGAGCACCATTGTTTCAAATGATGGGTGCTTTTTTCTCAATATTTGCAACTGACCCTTCTCAAATTGGCCTTATGCTAAATATGATGAGTGCTGCAGCGAGTGCTTTTACAATCCTGTTTATGTTTTGGTCCATCACAATTTTGTTGCAAAAACTAGTGGTAAAAACAGTATCTATTTCTCCAAGTAAAGGTCAATCTGTTCTTGGTAGTGCGCTCGTTGGAAGTCTCGCTTTTACATTTACAGATTCGTTTTGGTTTAACGCTGTAGAAACTGAAGTATATGCCATGGCAACTTTAATCATGGCTGTTTTATTTTATTTAGCATTACGCTGGGAACAAGACATGGACAAACCTAGAGGGAACAAATGGTTAATTCTTATTTCTTTTATTATTGGTTTATCGTTTGGTGTACATTTTATGGGGTTGTTAACTATTCCTGCTATTGGACTCATCTATTTCTTTAAAAATTATAAAACTGTAACTGTTAAAAATTTCATCATTGCCAATGTTGTTGTGGTTACTATTTTGCTTTTCATCTTTAAGCTATTGCTTCCTAATGCGCTCAAATTTTTTAGTGCTGCAGAAGTGTTCTTTGTAAATAGTATAGGCTTACCATTTAATTCGGGAAGTATTATTGCTGGTTTGTTAGCCGTTACATTATTTTACTATGGCTTAAATTATACTAGAAAAAAACACTATAAGCACACCAATACATTAATTCTTTGTGTGCTATTTATTTTTATTGGCTTCTCCTCTTGGATGATGCTTCCTATTCGTGCAAATGCAAATGTTATTATCAATGAAAACAACCCTTCAAGTGCGAGAGAATTGTTGGCTTACTACAATTTAGAACAATACCCTAAAACACATTTGTTTTACGGTCCTCAGTTTACAGAGCAATATGCAGGTTATGATGAAAATAATCCTTATGTAGATGATAAGCCTAAATACGAAAAAGATTATAAAAAAGGTGAATACGTCATTGTAAACGATTACAAAAACGCAAATCCAAACTATAACTCAGAACAAGCATCTATTCTCCCCAGAATGTGGAGCGCGGAACATGCCGAAAATTATATGCTTTATACTGGTTTCCTAGATTTTAAGATAAAACCAGAATACCAAATGCAAAATGAGGTAAGAGCATTGGTTTCAGATTTTATTGGTCGTGTAAACGAAGGGCTAGTTGATTATAGCGATTACAATAACTTTTTAAAACAATATGGTCCACAATATTTTGACATAGAAAAACCCTCGTTTGGAAACAATATTGCATATATGCTCGAATACCAATTAGGTTATATGTATTGGCGCTACTTTATGTGGAATTTTACAGGACGACAAGACGATATACAGGGCAAATACGATATGCATGGCAATTGGATAAGTGGTATTAATTTTATTGATGAAATACATTTGGGCTTACCTCAAGATAATTTACCAAGTGATGTATTAAATAATAAAGCTAGAAATACCTATTACTTTTTACCATTCCTTTTGGGATTAATAGGATTATTCTTTTTATACAATACAGACAAAAAGCTATTTTGGACCATGCTCGTCTTCTTTCTGTTTACAGGACTCGCCATTCAGTTTTATACTAATGTAAGACCTTTTGAGCCTCGTGAGCGCGATTACTCGGTTGTTGGATCATTCTACGTCTTTGCTATCTGGATTGGCTTTGGAGTATATGCCCTTTTTGAGTTATTAAAAACTAAAATTAAATCTAACTTACTTGCGCCCACTGTTGTGCTAATATGTTTAATATTAGTTCCTGGAATATTAGCTGCAAACAATTGGGACGACCATGATCGTTCTGGTAAAAGAACTGCCAACTCAATGGCACGTGCCTATTTAGAATCTTGTGCACCAAATGCTATTTTGTTTACCATTGGCGATAACGATTCATTCCCTTTGTGGTATCTTCAAGAAATTGAAGGTGTAAGAACAGATGTAAGAGTTATAAATACAAGTTTATTCCAAACGGACTGGTACATAGATCAAATGAAACGAAAAGCTTATGAAAGCGACCCAATTCCTTCTCAACTAACTCACGACCAATACAAATATGGAACTAATGATTATGTTATAAAAGCACCTGTTACAAGAGATACTTTAAACATAAAAGAGGTGTTGAATTTTATAACTAGTGATAACCCAAGAACAAAATACAAATATGTGTTGCAACAAGATCCCGAAATAGATATTAATAGATATAGAAGTCAAGAACTAAATGCCAATTATTTACTAACTGAAAACATTAGAATTCCTGTAAATAAAGATGCTGTACTTAAAAATAATATTGTTAAAGAAAAAGATGCTAACAAAATAGCACCTTATATAGACATAAAAATTAAAGGGAGCGCCTTATATAAAAACAGATTATTAATGCTAGACATTGTTGCTAATAATAATTGGGAACGCCCTATATATTTTACAGGTGGAGCTTTTGGAGACGATGATTATATCTGGATGAAAGATTATCTTCAATTAGATGGTTTGTGTTATAAATTAGTCCCTATTAAAACACCAGTAGATAAAGCAAACCCTTTTGATATGGGTCGAATAGATAGTGATTTAATGTATGAAAAAGTAAAATCTTGGGATTGGGGAAATAGTGGAGAAAATATTTATCACGATGTTGAAACTAGAAAAAATGGTATTTCATATAGAGGAAATCTTGCACGCCTTATTGAAACTTTTATCAACGAAGAACAGTTTGATAAAGCTGAAGAAATAGCTGATCTTGCTATGAAGAAAATGCCTGTTGATGAGTTTGGTTATTACACATTGTTAGAGCCATATATTGGTGCTTACTACGAAGTAAAAGCTAAGGACAAAGCACGACAATTGTTTTTTGATGTTTCAAAAAAATATCAGGAAACCCTAACATACTACAGTACGCTTAGTGAAGAAAAACAAGGACAGCGTATAGAGGAAATATCGACAGATATTAGTCGCTATAGAGGTTTAATTGATGTAATAATGATTTATGAAGATAAAGATTTTGTCCAAACTGAAATGCAGAAATACAACAATTTTATTAGACTCTTCACAGGAGAAGAACCTGAAGATTTGGAACGTATTGATAAGGATATTCCAATAGACACTAACGCTATTGAAATTGATAGTAATGAGTAATGCATATAACTCCTGTTACAACTCCAAAACTTTTAAAAAAAACTTTCCCGAGCTTAGTTTGGGAATTTCTTGCTAAAAGCAAATCAATATATCTTACGTTTGATGATGGACCAACGCCAGAAATTACAGAATGGACTTTAGATATCCTTAAGCAATTTGATGCCAAAGCTACTTTTTTTTGCATCGGCAAAAACGTTGAAGAACATCCAGAAATATTCAATAATATAATTACAGATGGTCATGCCATTGGTAACCACACTTATAATCATTTAAAAGGTTGGAAAACCAAAACAGATGATTATGTGAATAATATTTTAAAAACTCAAAAGGTTTTATTTAATCAAAAATCAAAAAGCGTAGGTCTATTTCGTCCGCCTTATGGACAAATAAAACCAAAGCAAATAAAAGAATTATCCCAACTAGGTTTCAAAATAATTATGTGGTCTGTACTTTCTATAGATTATGATATAACTGTATCAAAAGAAAAATGTTTAAAAAATGTAATTGACAATACAGCTTCAGGAGATATAGTTGTTTTTCATGACAGTATTAAAGCATCCAAAAACTTGCAATATGCGCTTCCAAAAGTGTTAGAGTATTTTAGCGAAAAAGGATATGTGTTTAAACGTATTCCTGAATAAGACCAATAAGTGTATTGGCGTCTTGCTCACCACTTTGGCGCCATTTCATTTCACCGTCTTTATAAATAATTAATGTAGGTAAACCTTTTATACGAAGTGCTTCTGCCAAGTCTTTGTTTTTATCAACGTCAATTTTAATCACTTTAGCTTTATCCCCAAGCGCAGCAGCAACATCTCTTAATACAGCATGCATGCCTTCAGATTGTTCATTCCAGTCTGTGAAAAAATCTAACAAAACAGGAATATTTACATCTATTAATTCCCCAAACTTTGACATCCTTATAATGTTTTAAATCAAGTGTACTATTACAAACCTACAAATTTTTATTGGTTTTGAAAACCAATACTTTAGCCTGCTTTATTTAGTCTTATTTATAAAAATAAACATTTCTATGCAATTATGCATTATTTGTGCCTTTTTTAAGCTCTATCACCGTTATTTCTGGCCATATACCAACACGTCCAGGATAGGCTAAAAACCCAAAGCCTCTATTTACATTTATATACTGTCCTTTTTGCTTGTAAATTCCTGCCCAATACTTATAACGCCATTTTACAGGACTCCATTTAAACCAACCCGGAATTTCTATCCCAAACTGCATGCCGTGTGTATGACCACTTAAGGTTAAATGGTAATGATAATCATGGTCTATAACTTCATACTCCCAATGCGATGGATCATGACTCATTAAAATTTTAAAATCGTTCGCATCAATATGTTGTACCGCTTTTGTTAAGTCCCCTTTTTGTTTAAATCCTTTACCCCAATTCTCTACACCAATTAATGCAATACGCTGTCCATTCTTCTCAAGGAATCGGCTTTCATTTAATAATAAATCAAAGCCAATTTCTCGTTGTAGGTCTGCTAAATCTTTAAGGTTTTGTTGTTTGTCTTTTTCAGATTCCCATTGTACATAATCACCATAATCATGATTTCCTAAAATTGAAAAAATTCCGTCTTTAGCTTTTAATTTACTGAATGTATCTTTCCAAGGAATCATTTCTTCAGTTTTATTATTTACCAAATCGCCTGTAAATAAAATAACATCACTTTGTTGCTCATTAACCAAATTTACAGCATATTCTATTTTCTCCTTATTATCAAAACTACCACTATGTATATCGCTTATCTGTGTGATTTTATAACCATCAAAAGCCTCTGGTAAATCTTCAAAATGAAGTGTGTATTTTAAAACTTTAAAATTGTATTTTCCTTTATACATTCCATATAATAACGACGCAAATGGTATAGCTGCTATCCCCAAAGCCAACTGACTTATAAATTTTCGTCGCAATGGGAAATGATTACTTTGGCTACCATCATTTTCTGTAAAAAAAGAATACGCAGCTTGTGGCAGTCGTATAATATCTTCACCAAACATAAAGAGCATCATCACTATTTTAGGAAGATATAATGTTAAAAACAATCCAATAGCAATATTTGTTTTTATCGATAGTCCTTTTCCATCCATATGTGTCAGTTGGTAAACAAAATTCCCTAAAACCAAGATTGAAATTAGAACATACAAATAATAAGACCAATTACTCTTAACGAGAGTTTTGATAGATTGAAAAGCATAAAAGTCTATAATACCAAAAATAACTATAAAGATTATCCAACGAAGCATATGCAATTTTATTAAATATAATTCAATGTAATGCTAATAAATCATTGATAAAATTTATTTAACGATACCTTAAGATTTATTATCTTTCTGCTTCTTTTAGACTCATTATTTATGAAGCCATTATTTCTTCTTTTAACAATTACTCTTTTCCTATTTGGTTGTTCTGAAAAATCAAGCATCTCACCTGCTACAAAAGACAAACTTTTAACCTCTTTTGTTAATCCGTTTATTGGGACTGGAGGTCATGGACACACATATCCTGGAGCAACAATGCCTTTTGGGATGATGCAATTAAGCCCAGACACACGATTAGATGGTTGGGATGGTTGCTCAGGTTATCATTACAGTGATTCTTATATTTATGGATTCTCTCACACACACCTCAGCGGAACAGGAGTAAGTGACTATGGCGACATCTTACTCATGCCTACAAATGAAGTAATTTTTAATAATGGAGCCGATGGTAAAAAAGGCTATCGGGCTCATTTTTCTCATGATAGCGAAACTGCTAAACCAGGATATTATAAGGTGTATTTAGATTCAACAAATATTGATGTTGAATTAACGGTTTCTAAACGTAGCGGCATACATCAATACACTTTCACAGAAGGTTCAAAACAAATTGTTATCTTAGATTTAGAACATCGTGATGAAGTATTAGACAGCAAAGTAAATGTGTATTCAAATACTGAAATTGGCGGACATCGGCATTCTAAAGCTTGGGCTACTAATCAATATTTATTTTATAATATTCAGTTTTCTAAGCCTTTTAAAAACATGGTGTTTCTTAATGACAATAATCAAGGCAAAAAAGTAAAAGCTGCTTTCGAATTTGATGCTTCAATAGGTGATGTTTTAGAAATTAAAATAGGCATAAGTGCTGTTGACGAAGAAGGTGCACGAAAAAATTTAAGAACCGAAATTGAAAATAAAACATTTGAAACCATTAAATCTGAAGCAGAAAAAATTTGGGAAACGCAACTTGAAAAAATTGTGATTGAAGGCTCTGATATGGATAATAAAATCAATTTTTATTCCGCATTATACCATACCATGATTGCTCCAAATTTATATCAAGATGTAGATGGGCGTTATCGCGGCATGGATTTAAAAGTGCATCAAAATAATGATTTCGAGTACTATACTGTTTTTTCACTTTGGGATACTTTTAGAGGCGCGCATCCTCTTTACACTATAATAGAACAAGATCGTACCAACGATTTTATAAATACCTTTTTAACAAAATATGACGAAGGCGGTATCATGCCAATTTGGGATTTATCAGCCTGTTATACGGGTTGTATGATTGGTTACCATGCTGTGCCTGTAATTGTTGATGCCTATTTAAAAGGTATTAATAATTATGATGTAAACAAGGCGTTTGAGGCCATGAAACATAGTGCTTCACAAGATAAACTTGGTCTAGAATTCTATAAAAAATTTGGTTATATTCCTGTAGAATTTGAAAGCGAATCGGTGTCTAAAACCTTAGAGTATGCCTATGATGATTGGACCATAGCACAATTGGCAAAAGCTTTGGGTAAAACTGAGGATTATAAAACTTATTCTGAAAGAGCACAATATTATAAAAACATATACGATCCCGAAACACAATTTATGAGAGGGCGTTTTAGAAATACTTGGTTTGCGCCATTTGATCCATACGAGGTAAATTTTAATTACACCGAAGCCAACTCTTGGCAGTACAGTTTTTACGTACCGCAAGATATATCAGGGTTTATGAAGCTCCTTGGTGGGAAGGATAAACTGGAAGCTAATCTGGATAAACTTTTCGTTGCTCAAGCTGAAACATCTGGACGAGATCAAGCAGATATCACTGGCTTAATTGGTCAATATGCACATGGCAACGAACCCAGTCATCACATGGCGTATTTATATAATTTTGTGAATAAGCCTTTTAAAACACAAGAAAAAGTGCATCAAATTTTAACCACGCTTTATAAAAATAACCCTGACGGAATCTCAGGAAATGAAGATTGTGGACAAATGAGCGCGTGGTTTGTATTGGGTTCAATGGGATTTTATCCTGTAACGCCTGCATCTAACACATATATAATTGGAAATCCTTTGTTTGAAAAAGCAACTATTAATCTAGAAAATGGTAATCAATTTACAATTGTTGCTCATGATATAAGTAATGAAAATAGCTATATAGAAAATGTAGTATTAAACGGGAAACCATTAAACAGAACCTATTTAAATCATGATGAAATTATAAATGGTGGAATCTTAGAATTTCAAATGACCAATCATCCATCCGAATGGGGAAGTAAAGAAGGACAAGAACCAAAAACTGAGATTACAGAACATCTCATTGTTCCTGCTCCTTTTATTGCCAAAGGTGATGTTGCCTTTAAAGGAAGCACAGAAGTATTCTTAAAAAACGCAGATGAAAAAGCCAATATATATTATGCTATTAACAACTCAAAATTTAAATCCTACAAGGAAGCATTCACTATTTCAGAACCAATATCACTTAGCGTTTACTCTGAAATAAATGAAGCCAAAAGTGCAACAATTATTACTCAATTTTATAAAATAGATCCAAATCTTAGCATTACTTTAGAAACAGAATACGCAAACCAATATAATGCTGGAGGTAACGATGCATTAATTGACGGAATTATTGGTGCACAAGATTTTAGAACAGGCACATGGCAAGGATATTGGGATGAAGATGTTATTGCAACAGTCGATTTAGGAAAAGAAAAAACAATAAAGTCTATTATTGTAAGCTTTTTACAAGACCAACGCTCTTGGATTTTTTATCCTACACAAGTAGAGTGTTTAGTCTCTAGTGATGGTATTAATTTTAAGTCTACTGGAAAGAAAACAATAGATGCCACAAAACCATCAGAAAATGTTGAAATAAAAAAATTATCTTTTAAGCAAGCAACAACAAATTATCGTTATGTAAAAATCATTGCCAAGAAATTGGGTGTTTTACCAAAATGGCATTTAGGTTATGAGCATGATGGGAGAAGTTGGCTATTTGTAGATGAAATAATAATAAATTAAAGCTATGCCTTTCAATAATTTAACACCAATGCTCGAGGTAGAAAACATGGATGAAACCATTGTTTTTTACGAAACTATTTTAGATTTTAAATGTATAGAACGATATAATGATGAATGGGCTATTGTGCAAAAAGATGATGTGTCTATCATGTTCTCCAATCGTTTTTTTAAAGAAGATTACCCAAGTACTTATATGACTGGAAGCTTGTATATTTATACGGATGATATTGATGTAATTTGGCAAATACTTAAAGATAAAGTTCATGTGTGTTATCCTATTGAAAACTTTGAATATGGTATGCGTGAATTTGCCATTTATGATAATAATGGTTACCGCCTTCAATTTGGGCAGGAAATTACAATTAACTAACTAAAATACATGAACCACCAAAAATCCTATCGCTCCTCTTTCATTTTATTAACTATCTTATTTTTTCTTTGGGGTTTTATTACTGTTTTGGTAGATTCTTTAATTCCACGTTTGCGTGAATTATTTACACTTACATACTTTCAAGCAGGATTAGTACAATTTGCTTTTTTTGGTGCTTATTTTTTACTCTCTATTCCTGCAAGTTATATCCTTTCAAAAATTGGTTATAAAAAAGGAATTATTCTAGGGCTATTAACAATGACAACTGGCTGTTTACTATTTTACCCAGCGGCTTCCTATCGTGTGTTTGGTGTATTTATGTTAGCGTATTTTATTTTAGCAGGTGGAATGACCATCTTACAAGTAGCTGCCAATCCGTTTGTAGCTGTGTTAGGAAGTGAAGATGGAGCTTCAAGCCGATTAAACTTATCACAAGCGTTCAACTCACTAGGGACAGCTATAGCTCCAGCAGTTGGCGCTTTATTTATTTTAAATGATACTATTAAAACTGAAGATGAAATTGCGTCACTTACTGAAACTGCCAAAGAAACCTATTTGTCCTCTGAAGCTTCTGCAGTACAAACCCCTTTTTTGGGACTAGCATTATTTATTGGCTTAATAGCGATTATATTCTTGTTTGCTAAACTTCCAAAAATGATGAGTGAAAAATCTACAGGAACTTATGGTGAAGCTTTTAAAAATAAAAATCTAATGTTAGGTGTCTTAGGAATTTTCTTTTATGTAGGTGCCGAAGTTGCTATTGGGAGTTACTTAGTAAATTACTTTTTAGATATGAGTTTAGTAGATGTCATTAAAGAACATCGTTTTATGAAATTAATAGCTGAAGGAATTTTAAATTCAGGTATAACAGACAATGATGACAAGGCCATTGTTGGTGTATTTGTAACATTTTACTGGTCTGGAGCTATGATAGGTCGTTTTATTGGTTCATATTTAACAAGAGTGATGAAACCTGGAAAAGTATTGGGCATTTTTGCTACAATTGCAATAACTCTAATCTTAATTTCTATTAGTACTACCGGATTAGTAAGTATGTGGAGTATTTTAGCCGTTGGTTTATTCAACTCAATTATGTTCCCAACAATTTTCACACTATCTATTGATGGATTGGGAGAACTTAAACCTAAAGGGTCAGGATTATTGTGTACAGCTATTGTTGGTGGTGCTTTAATTCCACCTTTATACGGCTATTTAACAGATGTTATTGGATTTAAAATTGCTTTATTTTTTATTGTTTTATGTTATGCTTATATATTATATTTCGGATATCGCAATTCTAAAAAACTAGTAATCAAATAAAATCTTTCCTCAATAAAGGAAAAGACAAAAACATAATTTATGAAACGTAGAAACTTTATTAAAAATGCCTCATTAACAAGCGTTGGAATTGTTGTTGGAAGTACATTAGCAAGTTGTAAAGAAAATACTTCGGAAGAAAAAAAGGCAATAACTCCAGCTATAAAAACATCATTCCCTTTAGTTATTGGCACATGGAATGTAAAAAGAGCTACTGCTACAGCTGGAGAAGCTCTAGAACAAGGCGCCATTGCTTTAGATGCCATAGAACAAGGTTGTAGGATTGAAGAAGCTGACGAAAAGAATCAAACAGTTGGAAAAGGCGGTTTGCCTGATCGTGATGGCCATGTAACATTAGATGCTAGTGTTATGGATAACCATGGTAATTGTGGTTCTGTAGTATATATGGAGAACGTAACCCATGCTATTTCGGTAGCACGAAAAGTTATGGAAGAAACACCCCATGTGATACTTGCAGGAAAAGGCGCCGAACAATTTGCGTATGAACAAGGATTCCCAAAAGAAAATTTACTCACAGAAGCTTCAAAAAAAGCTTGGGAAACATGGACCGTAAAAAGTGAGTACAAACCCATTATTAATATTGAAAATCACGATACTATTGGCATGTTGGCTATTGATAAGCATGGCAATATTTCGGGAGGATGTACAACTAGTGGTCTTGGATTTAAAATGGCTGGTCGTGTTGGTGACTCGCCTATAATTGGTTCTGGATTGTTTGTAGATAATGAAATTGGCGCGGCTGTCGCAACTGGTTTGGGTGAAGAAGTGATTAAAACCGTTGGTAGTTTTTTAATTGTTGAATTGATGCGTCAAGGTAAATCTCCTCAAGAAGCTTGTGAAGATGCCATAAAACGCATTGTGAGTAAACCAAACAGTAACTATAAGAATTTTCAGGTTGGCTATATTGCTGTTAACAAACAAGGAGAAACCGGTTATTATGCTATTCATAAAGGATTTAGTATGACTAAATACCAAGAAGGAAATAACACAAACACACCTTCCAATTATTATATTAAGAGTAACTAATCACAAAATTAAATCTTTGATAGCAGCAGATTAAATACATATTTAATCTATAAAAAGCAGTCTTAATTTTTGCGAAAATCTCAGCGAATGTGTATTTCGTCGATATTCTATACAGTATTCTTCAAATAAACTAGATTTCTTTGCATTTAATCAAATTTTTAAAGCATCTATTATTATCGTGTTCTTTCTTTGTAGTAGAAACAAACCCAAATCATGAACAAAATAATAACCATAATAGCCTTTTTAATCGTTCCCTTTTTTGCAACTGCGCAAAACGATTCTGAAATAGTAAAGACTAATGTTATTATTAAAACTGAGGTTGTTATTAAAAAGATTGACCCTATTAATATTAATCCAAAAAGACAAAATTTAGACCTTAACTATAAAAAGAGTAACGATATTATTAGCGTTAAGGCATATATAAAAAGTTTACAGTTAAAGCGTAAAGCTACTGTAATGAGTTAATTAATTCAACAAAATAGTGAATAGCTTAAAGAGCCACACCATGTGTGGCTCTTTTTGTTTTTAATCAATCTCCTTTTTAATGGCAAAATTTGTATCCTACTAACTAGTATAGCTGCTTCTATAACTG
>CAZQBE010000009.1:0-4431 GCA_964591595.1 uncultured Flavobacteriaceae bacterium | reverse complement strand
TTTTAATGGCAAAATTTGTAGTTTTATAGTCTTCAATAAAACATTACATGTCAGAACAAAAACGCCTTTTCTTAGTTGATGCTTACGCATTAATATTTCGTGGGTATTATGCCTTTATAAAAAATCCCCGAATTAACTCCAAAGGCACAGATACTTCAGCAATAATGGGATTTATGAATTCGCTTTTAGATGTCATTAAAAGAGAACGCCCAGACCATTTAGCGGTTTGTTTTGACAAAGGCGGAAGTATTGCACGTAAAGAAGCATTTCCAGAATACAAAGCCAATCGAGATGCAACACCCGAAGCCATTAAAGTTGCTGTCCCTTATATTTATGATATTTTAAAGGCCATGCATATTCCAATTATGGTGAAAGAAGGTTTTGAAGCAGATGATGTAATTGGAACACTTGCCAAAAAAGCCGAAAAAGAAGGCTATCAAACCTTTATGGTCACTCCCGATAAGGATTTTGCACAATTGGTTTCCGAAAATATTTTTATGTACAGACCAATGTTTGGAGGTGGTTATGAAACTTGGGGAATACCCGAAGTACAGAAAAAGTTTGAAGTAGAGCACCCAGAACAGGTTATTGATTTTTTGGGTATGATGGGAGATGCGTCCGATAATATTCCAGGGCTTCCAGGTGTTGGGGAGAAAACCGCCAAAAAATTTCTTGCTGCTTATGGCAGTATGGAAGGTTTGCTTGAAAATACTCATGAGCTTAAAGGGAAAATGAAAGAAAAAGTAGAAGCAGCTAAAGACTTAGGCTTACTTTCAAAACAATTGGCAACGATTATGTTGGACGTTCCTGTAGAGTTTCATTTTGATGATTTTGAATTGAATACTCCAGATATTGAAAAAGTAACAGCTATTTTTCAGGAATTAGAATTTCGAAGACTTACCGAAAATTTAGTGAAAACTTTTGCTGTTAATAACACTGGAGAAAAAGTGAAAATAGCAGATTCTTCTAATGAAACTACAAAAGTAACGCCTTTAAAATCCACCTCTGCTGGATCGGGACAATTTTCTTTATTTGGAGGAGAAGAAGCATCCGATTCTACAGAACCAATAAACGATTTCAGCAGAAAAACCATAGCAACCAAATCACACTTTTACCAAAGTGTTACTCCTGGTTTATCTATGAAACTCTTTCTTGATAAAATAATGCAACAAACATCTGTATGTTTTGATACGGAAACTACGGGGATAAACCCCATAACTGCCCAATTGGTTGGTATTGCTTTTTCTTGGGATATAGGTAAAGGGTTTTATCTGCCTTTCCCAGATGATAAAAATGAAGCTCAAAAACTCATGGAGCAATTGCGCCCATTTTTTGAAGCTGAACACATCGAGAAAATAGGTCAGAATTTAAAATACGATATTAAAGTTTTAGCTAAGTATAACATTATTGTAAAAGGGAAACTGTTTGATACTATGATTGCGCATTACCTTATTAATCCAGATATGCGACATAATATGGATGTATTGGCGGAAACATATTTGAATTACACACCAGTTTCAATTACAGAACTTATTGGTAAGAAAGGAAAAAACCAGTTATCAATGCGAGATGTCTCACTTGAACAACAAACCCAATACGCGGTTGAAGATGCCGATATTACGCTTCAACTAGCAGCACATTTTCAAGGAGAACTCAAAGAGGCCAATACCCAAAAGTTATTTGACGACCTTGAAATTCCGTTAGTAAAAGTGCTGGCTTCTATGGAATTAGAAGGTATTAACTTAGATTCAAATTTTTTAAATTCACTTTCAGAAGATTTAAATGCTGATATACAAACATTAGAATCTAAAATATATGACACTGCAGGTGAAGCTTTCAATATTGCATCACCAAAACAAATGGGAATCATTCTCTTTGAAAAACTAAAATTAGTTGATAAACCTAAAAAAACAAAAACAGGACAATACGCCACTTCAGAAGATATTCTTTCATATTTAGCTAAAGACCATGCCATTATTAGACACATCTTGGAGTATCGAGGCTTAGCAAAATTAAAGAGCACTTATGTAGATGCACTGCCAAATCAAGTTTTGGAGCAAACAGGACGTGTACACACCGACTATATGCAAACCGTTGCTGCTACAGGGCGTTTAAGTAGTAACAATCCTAATTTACAAAATATTCCTATTCGTACTGAGCGTGGACGTCAAGTACGAAAAGCTTTTATTCCGCGTAACGACGATTATATTTTATTAGCTGCCGATTATTCGCAAATAGAACTACGTGTTATTGCGGCTTTAAGCGAAGAAGATAATATGATTACTGCTTTTAAAAATGGTGAAGACATTCATGCGTCGACTGCTGCAAAAGTATTTAACGTTAATATTAATGAGGTTACCAGAGAGCAACGTGGTAATGCCAAAACAGTTAATTTCGGAATAATTTATGGTGTTTCGGCTTTTGGTTTAAGCAATCAAACCGATTTATCGCGAAGTGAATCTAAGGAATTAATTGAAACCTATTATGCAACTTATCCAAAACTTAGAAATTATATAAGCGAGCAAGTAGATTTTGCAAGAGAGCATGGTTATGTACAAACTGTTTTAGGAAGACGTCGCTATTTAAAAGATATTAATTCAAGAAATGCTGTTGTACGAGGTGCAGCCGAACGGAATGCTGTTAATGCGCCAATACAGGGAAGTGCAGCCGATATTATTAAAATTGCAATGATAAATATTCATAAAAAATTAGAATCTGGCGATTTTAAATCTAAAATGCTGTTACAAGTACATGACGAATTGGTGTTTGATGTATTTAAAACAGAATTAGAAACTATAAAAGCCCTAGTTAAAAAAGAAATGGAAACAGCTTATAACTTATCTGTGCCTTTGGTTGTCGATTTAGACACGGGCAACAATTGGTTAGAAGCGCATTGATAATATCTTCCTTGAAGGTATAGATGTTACAAATAATTAATCATTATTACTTTAATGGTTTTAAAAGGAATCCTATAAATAAAACCCAGTTGCATATTGATTTTTAAATTTTTAACTTTAAAGGTTCATTTATAAGCTTTTACAATATGTCAGATACAACTTTACCAACAATTACACTAGAAGACAAATATCATAGAAAACAACATCAAATACTTATTCGGTTTAAATATAATAAACCCCTTATTGAAAAGGTACGAGCTATTAATGGAACACGTTGGAGTTCTAATTTAAAGAGTTGGTATATTAAAAATACTCCTGCGCATTTAAAACTTATAAAAACACAATTAAAAGAAAATGCCATTATAAACGATTCGACTTTGACACAAAGTAAGTTTAATTCTCAAAAACATAATAAACGCAAACGAATTGTTAGTACAAAACACAAAGAATTACTCTTGGGTTATATGCACTATTTACAAGGGAAGCGTTATAGTGAGAGTACTGTAAAAACATATTTATCGCTAACTGCCGATCTTGTTGAATTTCATAACACCAAAGACTTGAGTACACTTACAAATAGAGATATTGAACTATTTATTGAACAAATTATGATCCCTAAACGCTATTCTATTAGCACACACAGGCAATTTATAAGTTCGCTAAAACATTTTAAAACCTATTATCCTGATTGTAATATTGACGAATTAAAGCTTGTATTACCCAAAAAAGATAAATTATTACCTACTGTATTGTCTAAAGCAGAAGTAATTGCTTTGATAAGATGCACCCAGAATTTAAAACATCGTACCATAATTGCACTTTTATATTCTTGTGGTTTACGTATTGGTGAGCTTATTAATTTAAAATTATTTGACATAGATATAGATCGCAGACAATTGATAGTAAGGCATGGTAAAGGGCGAAAAGATCGCTATGTAATTTTAGCCGAATCCTTTTTACCACTTTTACATAATTATATTATGACCTATCAACCAAAAGACTATGTTTTTGAAGGTCAAAGCGGAGCCAATTACAGTGCCGAAAGTATTCGTTCTTTCTTAAAACGCAGTTGCAAAAATGCTAATATAAAGAAACGTGTTACGCCTCATACGCTACGTCATAGCTATGCTACACATTTGTTGGAAAGTGGTATTGATATACGTTACATTCAAGAATTATTAGGTCATGCAAAACCAGAAACTACCATGATTTACACACATGTTAGTAAAAAAGATTTATTAGAAATTAAGAGTCCGTTAGACATTGCATTAAAAAATATGGTATCATCAAATACATTACCTAAGACACTATTAAGTCAAAATTTGTAAGTTATTTACACTTTTTTTGAAGCTATTTAACGAGTGTTTTATAAAATAGTATATATTTAGTTTGTAAAACCAGACATAACATTTGTTTATCCAGAAAATTGATTGTAATAAACATGATATATGTTTGGATATAACGAGTTGTAAGCAAGCTGAAAAGCCAGCCGCACAAACAGCACATTTGGTTTTTTGCCGACACATAAGCCAAC
>CAZQBE010000008.1:0-22144 GCA_964591595.1 uncultured Flavobacteriaceae bacterium | reverse complement strand
ACCTGCTTATTTTCAACCATTATCTATCTTAGATATTGAAGCAGACCATAAAAACAATAGATCTTTACAATATTTTAAAGACGCTAAGCTTCATTTTAACTATAGAACACTTCATACTAATGTAATAAAGAGTACTATAGTTATGTTTCTTTCAGAAGTATTATCTAATATTTTAATAGAAGAAGAAAAGAATATACCTCTTTATAATTTTCTAGAAAACACTTTGATTGGGTTTGATGAAAACGATACTAACTCCAATTTTCATTTAATATTTTTAATTAAGCTGACTAAGTATTTAGGGTTTTATCCAGAGTCTACACAAAGGGGAACTCCATATTTTAATCTGGAAGAAGGAAAGTTTCAGTTAACAAAGTCTGGGGTATTTTGTGTTTCAGGAAATAATTTAGTACTTCTAAAACACCTGTTAGGTATAAAATTTGATGAGAGTAAATCAGTAGTTGTTGATGCAATTCAAAAACGAGAATTTTTAAATATGATTTTACTCTATTTTAAGTTACATTTGGACGGTTTTAAACAACCCAAATCTGTGACAATATTAAATCAAGTTTTTAATTAAAAAGATGAAGCACTTAGTTCTCTTTTTTTCATGTTTAATGTGCTTTTTCTTGCAAGCTCAGGAAATTACCATATTAGATGCATTAACCAAAGAACCAATTTTAGGAGTTGCCGCGTATAACAATTCTAAAACAAAAAGCACAGTGACCAATTTGGAAGGCAAATTGTTAATTGATGTGTTTACAGAAAACGAGAAAATTATTTTTCAACATATTTCACACATTAAAGTAGTTCTAACGAAGTCAAAAGTACCTTCCGTTTTGTATTTAAAAGCAAAGACACAGGATTTGGATGAAATTGTAATCTCTGCTTCAAAATTTGAACAAAGCAAAAAAGAAGTACCACATAAAATTGTGAGCGTTAAAGCCGAAGATATTGTGTTTTCAAACCCACAAACAAGTGCAGATTTATTACAAAATAGTGGCCAAGTCTTTATTCAAAAGAGCCAATTAGGAGGTGGCAGTCCCTTAATAAGAGGGTTTTCTACTAATAGATTATTACTCTCAGTAGATGATGTTAGAATGAATAATGCCATTTTTAGAGGAGGAAATGTTCAAAACGTTATATCTATAGACCCATTTACAGTTCAAAACACCGAAATTATATTAGGCTCAGGCTCAATTATTTATGGTAGTGATGCCATTGGAGGCGTGATGAATTTTTATACAAAAAAACCTATTCTATCCCAATCAGAAGCACCTAATTTTAAAGCAAACACAGTCTTGCGTTACGCCAGTGCAAGTAATGAAAAAACAGGACACATTGATTTTAATTTAGGGTACAAGAAATGGGCGTTCTTTACAAGTGCTAGTTATACTGCTTTTGATGATTTAAAAATGGGAAAATATGGCCCAGCGGATTACTTGAGGTTAGAATATATTGACACTTCAAATGGGCAAGACAATATTGTAGAGAACAGTAATCCTAGAGTTCAAAAAATTACAGGGTATAATCAAATTAATTTTTTAGAAAAGGCACATTATCAAGCCAAAGAAGATTTGAGTTTTGATCTAGGGCTGCATTATTCATCAACTTCAGATTATCCAAGATATGACAGACTTATTAGATACAAAGGGTCTCAATTACATTCAGCCGAATGGTTTTATGGACCCCAACGATGGTTTTTAGGGAACCTTCAAATGACCAAATTAAGTAGTAATTCTAACCTCTATGATGAAGTTAAGATTACAGCAGCATATCAAAATTTTCAAGAAAGCAGAAATAATCGGAATTTAAATTCGGATACAAGACGAACCCGAAAAGAAAATGTAGATGTTATTACAGTAAATATTGATTTGGATAAAGTAGTTTCTGAAAGATCCAAATGGTTTTATGGCGTAGAATATATTTATAACACAGTTGGGTCACAAGGCAAGCAAACCAATATTTTCAATAACACATCAACACCTATTGCTTCAAGATACCCTAACGGCTCTTCTTGGCAATCCTTAGCAGCTTACGTGAACTATAAATACAAGCCAAATAAAAAGTTTACTTTTCAAACCGGCACTCGGTTTAACCATATTTCTATTCAAGCCAATTTACAGGAAAACAATATCTTTTTTAACCTACCCTTTAATAGTTCTAACATTAAAACAGGAGCACTTACTGGAACCGCAGGAATCAGTTGGGCTCCAAATAGTAAAATGCTATGGAAGTTTAATGCTTCTACAGCGTTTAGAGCGCCAAATATTGATGATATAGGTAAAATTTTTGATTCGGAACCAGGGACAGTTATAGTGCCAAATTCAAAATTAGAATCTGAGTATGCATATAGTGGGGAATTGGGATTGGTTTTAAATTTTGATAAAGTTGTATTAGATTTTGCAACATATTATACATATTTGGACAATGCTTTGGTACGACGAGATTTTAGTATAAATGGTGAAACTCAAATAATATATGATGGAGAGATGAGTGATATTAAAGCGATACAGAATGCATCAAAAGCATGGATTTATGGTTTTGAAGTAGGAGCTAAAATATCTGTCACCGATCATTTTAAAGTAACGACCCAATATAGCGTTATTGGAGGTAGCGAAGAAGACCAAGACGGTCTTGAAGTGCCTATTAGACATGTGGCTCCAAACTTTGGGAACACACATTTTATTTGGGAGAATGAGAAACTAAAATGGGATGCTTTTTTTAACTATACTAACGAACTTTCGTTTAGCCAATTAGCGCCTTCTGAAGTTGATAAAGATTATCTATACGCTAAAGATAAAAATGGAAATCCGTACGCTCCATCTTGGTTCACATTAAATTTTAGGGCGCAATACCAAGTAAACAATAGTACGGCGGTAATTGCTACCCTAGAGAACATTACAAACCAACGTTACAGATCTTATTCTTCAGGTATAGCCGCTCCTGGATTAAACTTTATTTTAGCTGTTAAATACAGTTTGTAATTTTAAATCAATACCGTTTTACAACTTTTTTGGTGATGATAGTCCCATTAACCAAAATCACTTTTGCAATATATGGCGCTTGACTTAAGTTTGATAACTTATAAGTTTCGGTATTACCTTCTGCTTTTAAATGATATAGTACTCTACCTTGTAAATCTATAATTTGAATAGAATTCATGGCGATATTGCCAGATAATTTAAATTGTACATTTCCATTTTGGAGTTCAAAAATAGATAAGCTTTTATTAGTAATTGCTTGGTCACTTAAAGACAATGCATTTTCGTTAAATACAATTTCAAAACGGTTGTTAAACTCACCAACGATAGCAGTAAAGTTATAGTTTCTTTCCTTTAAATTATGTAATGTGTTTAATAAATTATCTTTTAAATAAATAGGATTTTCATTTAAAAAAGCACCTTCTAACTGCGCAATAGAGAGCGTATAAATAGTAGGGACATCTATTTCAGTTTTAAAGCCAACGGTAATCACTTCATTTTTATTTAAACTATTTATAGTCTTACCTTGTATTGAGAATTTTTTATTATTCCCTTCAATAATTGAGTATAATATACTGGCATTATCTGTAGATAAATTTCTAGGAGCATCATAATAGTCACCATCAAAACCATTGGTAGCACCTTTTACATACCCAATAAGTATTTGATTAAACACACCATTATCCGAAGTTAAATTAACCCATATTTTATTGGCATCCTCTTTTGTTTTTGAACTTGTGGCTTTAAAAAATTGATCGTTGCTCCCTGTTACACGCATAGCGTTATTAAAAATGATATTAGTGGTCATTATATTGCCAAGAATTTCGGTGTCACCAAAGGAGAATATTGTTGAAGGCGCATCATTAGACATAGACACAAAAAAGCTTTGCCCTGAAGGGATATAATTATTTGGAGTTAAGCCATCACCTCCAGCAACATTGCCTGTTCCATTGATTACAGCATAATCAGATCCTGCGAAATTTTCATTTTCGTTTCCGTTTGTATTAGCCGATGGAGCAGTGTTTTGTGACCAAAGGAAAAGAGCCCCTGTTATAGTAGGAGATTGAGTAACTGAAGTGTCTATGGTAGTATTAACTGCTAAAAATTTTGTAGCATCAATAGCTGAAGGATAAGGATTCCCTATGAGATTCCAGTTATTGTCTTCAAGTTCTTCATCATTCCGGTATATAGGTACTGTAACAACGCCATTATTGAAAGGGCCATTAAATGTATAATCAAATTGATTACCTAGTGAGGCATTGAATAAGAATTCATCGTGAGTAGAAGCATACCCGACGCCTGGAATCATAATATCAGTACCACTGGCTAATTGCCAATCGTCACCATTATCATCTATGTCATCTTGAAATCCAAAAGTAAGAGCATTATCATTATTTATTTCAGCTCCACTATCTTTATATTTAGAGGCATCAAACCAAAAACGTCTACTAGTTTCTGCATCAGCTAAACCACTACTTATATTTTCTCCAGAAACTGGAGAGCTCCAATAGGTATATTCGTACCAATTATTTGCAGGAGCAGTTTTTTTTACAACAATTATATCTCCATTTGCTAAAACATTTCCAAAGTTGTCTTTTTGTAATACAGCACCTTGAGGTTGTACTGTAATAGAACTCTCCACGTCAACAACTATAATATCATTTTGAATTTCAATATAATCTCCATTAGCTACATTTAATGTTGAATTATTATTTACTGTAAGACTACAAGCACTAAAGCTTCCGTTAGGTGTAGTATTGTAAGCAGCATTAATAATTACAGGAGTATCTATATCTGGCTCAAGGCCATTTTCCCAACCTCCAGCACTCCAAGTAGCAGTAGTTCCAGAGCATATTACTGCACAAGAAAAACCACAGTCAACTAAAGGCATAAAAACAGAAGATAAATTCCATAAGGTATTAGTTGAAACAGCCGCTAATATTAAAGAAGGATTAGCCAATACTGTGCAATCATATTGTGCACTATTAGTTTCGCCGAGATCTACGGCATTTACACCATCAATTAATCCTGTTGGAATGGCAGAAGTATCTGCATCAACCGCATCAGACCAGCCAGCACCATCAAAATTTATGGCATAAATAAAAGTTGGAGTAGCCATGGAACCTTGATAGGCTAATAGTTGATCTCCACCAAAGTCTAAAAGGAAACCAAGATTAGTTTCTAAAGCTCCTCCAAAGTTTGCGATATATATGGTACCAGCAGTATCATAATTAATAGTTATTTCTGTTCCACAAGACAAATCCGAAGTAGCAGTCCAAGTAATAATACCCTCTCCTTTTACTCTAAACCCGCCGGCACTCAACCAACCTTGATCCGTAAACTGTATTTGGGTTCCATTTTCAATATCTGTTAATAAAACAAATGAAAATCCATCTGGACCTCCAGGAAGAAAAGAATTAAACCCTATAATTGCAATATCACCAGCCGCAAGCGTAGTTTGCCCATAACTTAAGTTAAGAACTAAAAGAAGTGTTATATAAGTAATACTATGTTTCATTCATTAAGTTTAAAATTTAACATTGAAGCGTAATTTGAAATCACGTTTACAATAATTAAAGTAAAACAGCATGAATACAATTGTTTATCCCATACAACGGATTCATAAAAACAATAAAAAGCTTAAGATATCGCTATTAATCTTGAAGCCATAGGTATTAATAACACCTATTATTTTTTAGCATAACTTTTTAAAAAAGCAGACAAATTAGCCTCAACAATCTAAAGTAAGTAGGAATAAAATCCGGAGTTGGGGAACCTGATTGTAGTATGAAAATCACAAAAAGGCGGTCTTAAATGTAAGGTAAATCAGGCAATTAACAAAATTTATATCTAAAATTCGTTTTGTATGGATTTCCTATAAGTGATAAAATAAAGTAAATTTTAAAGGCGTTTTATGGCTTTTTTAGTAATGGTAGCACCATTAGACAAAGTGACTTTTGCAAGATAAGGCGCTAGACTTAGATTGGACAAATTATAAGTTTTACTATTACCCTCTATTTTTAAATCGTATAGAATTCTACCTTGTAAATCTATGATTTGTATAGATGACATGGCTAGATTTCCTGATAATTTAAATAACACATCACCATTTCGGAGTTCAATAATAGATAAATCGTTATTTGTAATGGTTTGGTCTCCTAAAGACAAAGCATCTTCATTAAATACAATTTCAAAACGCTCATTAAACTCACCGACTGTTGAGGTGAAATTATAATCACTATCCTTTAAATCGTGTAACGTATTTAATAAATTATCTTTTAAATAAATAGGATTGCCGTTTAAGAAATCACCTTCTAGTTGTGCAATAGAGAGTTTATAAGTGGTAGGCACATCAATTGTCGTTTTAAAGCCAATATTAATTACTTCATCTTCGTTTAAGCTATTTTCAGCTTTACCTTGAATGGCGAACTTTTTGGAATACCCTTCAATAGTTGTATATAAAATCGCAGCAGCTCCTGTAGATAAATTTCTAGGCGCATCGTATGACATGCCATCATATTTATTTGTTGCACCATCTACATAAGCAGTTAAAATCTGATTAAACACACCATTATCTGATGTTAAATTAAGCCATACTTTATTAGCTACGCTTTTTGTTTTCAAATTATTATTAGCTCTAAAAAACTGGTCGTTGTTTCCAGTAACACGCATTGAATTATTAAAAGTAACGGTATTAGACAAAACAGGAAATGTTCCTCCTGTGGTGCCAGCATCATTAGAATACGACACAAAGAATCCTTGACCTGATGGAATATAGTCATTTGGTAATAAATTATCTCCACCAGCTATATTTCCACTTCCACTATTAATAATTGCATAATCACTTACAGCAAAATTTTCATTTTCATTTCCATTTGTATTGCTGTCAGGAGGAGTGTTTTGCGACCATAAATAGATTGCGCCTTCTATTGTTCCTGTAGGATTAAAAATTCCATGATACTCGTTTAATGTAAAAAAGGAAATTGTACTAATTGCTGAAGGATAAGGGTTGCCAATAAGATTCCAATTAGTGTCATTTAATTCAGAATCATTTCGGTAAATGGGTACGTTATAAACACCATTATTAAAAGGACCTTCAAAAGTGTATTTGAGGTTTTTAGGAAGACCACCTAGAGTAGCGTTGAATATAATTTCATCATGTGTAGAAGCATAACCAACACCAGGGTTCATAATGTCCGCACCATTAACTAAAGCCCAATCATCTCTATTATCATCAATATCATCTTGTCCAGCAACTGCAGCGTTATTATTTCCTGTTTCAGCCGTGGCGTCTAAGAATTTACTACCATCAAACAAAAAACGTCTATCAGCTTGCCCTTCAAATAGACCTCCATTAATTGTTTCTCCTGAAACAGGGGAACTCCAATAGGTATATTCATACCAAGCGTTCATATCAGGTGTCAATTTTTCAACTGTAACAGTTCCATTAACCGTATTCGCAGTATTATTAATTTGAACAACAGAACCTTGCGAGTTTACAATAATAGTGCCTCCTAAATCGACGGTTACAGCGTCTTGAATCCAAACGAAAAACCCATCAGTGACAGTTAATGCGCCATTTAAAGTAACTGTGAGACTTAATGCTGTAATATTGCCACCGTTTACAAATGTGCTATAATTGCCGTCAATTATAGCATTAACTCCTATATTGGGTGAGCCGGCGCTCCATGCAGCTCCATCCCAAGTAGTTGTTTGCCCATAACCCAGGTTAAAAGCCAAAAGAAAGACGATAAGAGCAATTATATTTTTCATAGTTATTATTACAATAGTTATTTTTGAAACATGTTTCAAAAAAAGACCTACACGGTAGACGAAGCCAAAAAAAAGCTAGAGTACTACTGTGCTTATCAAGAACGTTGTCATAAAGAGGTAACGCAAAAGCTAAAGGACATGTATATGATTCCTCAAGCTATAGATGTTATTATAGTACACCTATTGGAGCATAACTTTCTAAATGAAGAACGTTTTGCCAAAACATTTGTTAGGGGCAAGTTTAAAATTAAGCATTGGGGCAAACGTCGTTTAACTTTAGAATTAAAGCGAAAAGACATTTCCAAAGTTAATATAAATCAAGCACTTAGAGAAATAAATGAAACGGAGTATAACGAGGTTTTTAATGATTTAGCCGAAAAACGCCTCCCTTTTATTAAAGAAACTAACAAATTCAAGAAAAAAAAGAAATTAGCAGACTATTTATTATATCGCGGGTGGGAGTCGCATTTGGTTTATAAAAAGGTGAATGAGCTTATAAAGTAATATTGTTTTTCTTATGTGTCCTCACAATGGCCTGTTTGTTTTTCCATGCCATCCATTTTTTGCTATTAAGTTTTCGCATTGCATTTTCAAAATTCCGCATTATAAATACATTAGAAACTGCTCGTGTAAAATTTCTAGGATGCCGCGCAATAGCTCTTAAACTCATTGAGAATCCAGGGGTAATATATCGCATTAAATGCCAATACCCTTCTGGCATATAGAGTACTTCGCCATGATTAAGATGGGTTTTATAACCTTTTGCCTTTTTTAAAGCAGGCCATTTTTTAAAATCGGGATTTGTAAAATCTATACCTTCACTAGTGATTAAAGAAAAAGGGACTTTATATAAATAATCGTTTTGTTTTTGGTCAAACAAAATGCATTCTTTTTTTCCTTCAAAATGAAAATGAAATATATTGGCTAAGTCAATATCATAATGCATAAATGTGTGGGAATTCTGACCGCCAAAAAATAGCATTGGCAGTTTTTTCATTAGCCGTAACCCAAAATCAGGGTATGAAAAATCCTTTTGTAATTGGGGGACTTCTTTTAAAATATTCCACAAAAAAATTCGAAATTTTGTAGGTTCTCGCTGTAACAAATCAATATATTCACTCATTTTCATGGTGGCATGAGGTGTGTTAAAATCGGTTTTATAATCTACAGGTCTATCATCATATAGTGGGACGATTTTATCTCCAGCAATCGATTTTATGTAGTCTAAATTCCATTTACTGTATGCTGGCCAATGGTCAATACTATGCTCGACAACCACAGGTTTTTGTGGTTTAAAATAATGCTTTATAAAGTCCTCTTTGCTAATGGTTTTAACTCGAGGAACATCTTGAAGGTTTAATTCCAATGTGTAAAATTTAACAAATCAAAGTTAAGAAAACGAAACAAATATTATTTCTACTTAAGAAAGAAATTTGATACAATATTCTTGTAAGCTTCAAAGCCATTTCGAAGTTCTTTCTGTAGCATCTAATATATCAATATTGAGTATCTCAGATATTTGTCTTGCTACGTTAAAAGCATCATCAAGACCAGCTGTTTTATAAGCTTGAATTTTTCTATTTCTGTTGTAAAATAAGTTTAATTTATAGATTTCATTAGACATATTTGCTGAGGCACCTAGACTTTGAACTCTTTTATTTTCTTTTGTTTTAAAAACTGACACATATTCAAGTTCGGGTAAAGGTTTCCATCTCCCAAAATGAATGCCTAAAACACTATATATTTTTCTATATTTTTTTGAAGTTAAATCGATTTCAGACCCTTGCTGAAGTAATAGAAAAACGCCAATTCCGGATATAACCAAAATGAAAATATTATTAAAAAGGGCACCATGAATTCCAATTCCAAAAAGCGCAAATCCAAAAATAAGTTTCATGACAGGAGCTTTTTGTATAAATAGGATGGTTTGCATATTTAAAATTAATAAATTTTACATACTTAAAACCTATATTTTAAATCTAATAACACATTACCTTTAGGCATTGGCACTAAATTGGTTTCGGTATATGCTGTGTTAAAAATGTTATTTCCAATTACAGATAGTTCAAACACTTTTATATGTAATGTTATTTTAGCATCTACAACACTGTAATTATCACCGTTAGTTCTGCTCGCAAATTTGTAGGCAATATTTTGTGATATATATTTTGAGAATTGAGATCGATAGGTTGCAGTAAAATGATGCTTCAAAGAATTGATAGAATATCGAGAAAAATTAGTATTTAAATTATCTAAATTTTCTTCCAGATAAGTATAACCAAAAACTATGTTTTGAGGAAATTCAGACAATTCAAAACCATAAGATACATTTGCTTCAAAACCTATGGTATTTAGATCTTGAATATTGGTAGTTTGCCATAAATCATCTTCAGTTTCCTTTACATAATCAATTAAATTATTAGAATCTCTATTGAAAACAGCCATTGATGCCATAAATTGTCCTTTAGAATATTTCAACCCGATTTCTTCTGTAATAGCTTCTTCAGGATTTAAATTTTCGTTTCCAAGTGTTGTAGGGTCACTGTAAAACAAATCTGTATAGGTAGGTATTCTGTAGGTATATCCAGCATTTGCATATACTTTTAAATAATCGTTGATTTGATAGCCTAAATCAATACCTGGAAAGACATGAAACTTAAAATCTGAAAAATAATTGACGGCTATTCCTGGGGTAATATCTAATTTTTTATTTAAAAATTGAAAGCGATGTTCTAAAAACACGGTTACCATATCCCGATTTCTTTTCCCAAGATTATTACTTGATAAATATACTTTTGCTATATCTAGACCAAAACCAGTAGTTCCTAATTTAGAAGGGAAAGATCCATTTACTTCAGCCCCAATTTTATTGGTTTGGTGCAAATTTCTGTAAATAACAGGATTATTACGCTCAAACACATACATATCCTGATTGCGTTTCCAATACACGCTTGGTTTTAGAGTTAGTTTTTTAGTTTTATAAACTGACGATATACCAACCAAACTGCTTTGTGTTTCTTCGTATTGGTGTATCGCTTTTGGAGACGCATAAAAACCATTCGCCCCAAATTTACGCTCGGTAAAGTATCCAATAACAGCAATTGGCATATTACCTTTATTAAAACTTCCTTTTATAAAATAGTTTTGATTATTAAAATCGGTATTAAATCGGTAACCATCGGAAGTGTTTATAGATGCATGTGCAATAATTGAGCTGTTGCCAAAATTTTTGCTAGCAGTTACTGTTGCATTTTCTTGCCCAAATGAACCCAATTGAAAACCAGCAGCGCTTACTTTTTCTGCATTGTTTTTGGTCACAATATTAATGGCTCCAGTAAAGGCATTTTGTCCAAATACACGTGCTGCAGGCCCTTTAATAATTTCAATACGTTCAATAACTTCAATGGGTAATGCCATGTTCATAGTATGATGGCCCGTTTGAGCATCCTCAACTTTAATACCATCAATAAGTAAAAGGGTTTGGTCAAAACTTCCACCACGAATGTATAAATCGGCTTGCATGCCATTTACACCACGACGCCGTATATCAATTCCGGCAACTTGTTGCAATAGGTCGGCAATATTGGTCGCTGGACTTTGTGCAATAGTTTTAGAGGTTATAATAGTAATTGTCCGCGAATTTTCTTTAAAGGGCAAGTCAATTCTGCTTGAGGTTATCATTACAGAATCTAGCTTCTCTTGTTTTTGGGTGTTTTGTGAAAATGAAAAGTGACTCACTAAAAGGATGAGTAATAATAGCGCCTTAAAATTGTTCATATCGTTATTTTAAGCGAGCAAAAATATAAAAATTGCTGAAAGAGAATAGTTAAAAAATTTATTTTTTTGATGGAGATAAAATTTCAATTATTATTTAAAAAGAATAAAAAATTATTGTTTTACGATAATTTTATTATATTTGCGAATGAATTAATAATATAACTATGAGAAAATTTTTAATCCTGTTAATATCAGTTGTTGTAATAACAAGTTGCAAAAAAGAAAAGAAAATAGATTTTGAGTATGTAACAACTAAATTTAAAGAATATTCTAATAACGTTGAAAGAATAGAATATAATGCACAGAAAATCGATACTTTCCCAGGAGGAGTTGTTTGGAATAATAGAGGTTATGCCCTAATTGAAAAAGATGCTAATGATGATATTTTTGGATTTTCGTTTTATGGAAAACGGAATGATGTTGATAAGGAGTATCTATAAGATAAAGGAAATGGTTTTCGAATTTCAAGAAAGGATGAAACCTTTGAAATAGATAGCAGAAATTTTGGTTTTATTGGTAGTCCAGGAGGTCAAATGGTTTCGCGTCAGATATTTTACCTTGATTCAATCTATAAATCTGCAGAATTGATTGAAAGTAGTGATAAATATATATTGAAATATGAATTTGAAGATGATACTATTTACAATGTCAAGAAGATTGTTAAAATAATAGAGTTAAATAAATCTGATTTTATTCCAACAAAAGTTACTACAACATCAGAAAGATTAGATAATAAAGTGGTTAATCAAATTATTTTGAGTGATGTGAAAATTAACAGTGAAGTTGTAAATTCTATACAAGCTTATAAAGCTGAAATTAAAGATTATAAAATAATACAAGAGCAAAAAAGAGAATCTAACAAAATTCTTAAAAATAAATTCCCAAAAATTAACTTACCGAAGTTATTATTTGAAAGTGAAATAGTGAGTTTACAAACAGATAGACTAACATTAATTGATTTTTGGGAAGTTTGGTGTGGGTGGTGTATAAAATCCTTTCCAGAAGTTGAAAAACTTAAAAACAAATATTCAGAGAGTCTTCAAGTAGTTGGAATCGTAACTGAAGAAAAAGAAAACGCAATTAAACTGATTGAAGAAAAAGAAACCATATTCTTAAATTTATTTGGAACAAAAGACCTATTGAATGATTATAGCGTCAACAGTTATCCAAGATATTTTTTAATTGATAGAAAAGGCATAGTCCAAAAAGAATATTTTGGGTTTTCTGAACAAATTGAAAAAGATATAAAAGAAATGATATCGAAATGAAAAAAATTAACATAAAAATGTTTGGCAAAAATTCAGTGTCAACTTTACTTTTTTGGACTACATGCGCAATTTTTATTTTTTGCTTTTGTTTATATTTTGACACAATTTTTTCCATAAGCGGATATATTATATCAACCAACTTAGCAACAACTATTCTGACTGCTACACCAATCCTTATATTGCTTTATTTGTTGATTCTAATTTTTAAATGTTTTAAATCCAATAAAATGTTTACATCAAAAATTATAAATTATTTAAATATTTTTGCAATAGTGAATCTTTTCATGCCATTGATTCCTGTGATATTCTATTTAATTATTTACGAAAAAGTCCTTTGGAAAAAATCTATTGAGGCTTTTCCATTTATTATTATAGCAATATTTTCATTTTTTCTAGCTGCAATTTTCAAACAAGGGTTTCAGATTCAACAAGAAAACGACTTAACCATCTAGCCTATGTCAATTATTGTAAATCTTGATGTGATGCTTGCCAAGCGTAAAATGAAAAGTAAAGACTTGGCAGGAATTGTTGGTATTACCACAGCAAATCTTTCTATTTTAAAATCAGGGAAAGCCAAAGCCATTCGGTTTTCAACCTTGGAAGCTATTTGTAAAGCATTAGACTGCCAACCTAGTGATATTTTAGAATACGTAGAAGATTAATATTATCTTAGTTTATTAAATTTTATACTATGCAAAAATTTCTGCTGCTATTATCACTATTAATATTATTTAATTGTAAAGAAACTAATACTAACGAAACATCAAAAGAGGTTTCTTCAACCTATACTATTTCTTTTGAAAATGCGGTGCATCATGAAGCTATTGTACATGTGACATTTACTAATTTAAAAGCAGGTGAAATAGAATTTAGAATGAGCCGCACCTCTCCAGGACGTTATGCCTTGCACGAGTTTGCAAAAAATGTATATGCTGTAAAAGTTACTGATAATGATGGGAATGCATTGGACGTTACACGACCAGACCCTTATTCTTGGAAAGTAAAAGCGCATGATGGGACTATAAATGTAAATTACACCTTGTTTGCCAATCGTGGCGGAGGTACCTATGCACAAATAGACGAAACACATGCACATTTAAATATGCCGGCAACATTTATGTATGTACCAAGTTTAGAAAAGGAAGAAATGAAAGTAACTTTTAATGTTCGTGAAGATTTAAACTGGAAAATTGCTACACAATTAAAGCATGATGATGGAAACACCTATTCTGCAAAAGATTTGCAGTATTTTATGGATAGCCCAACCGAAATTAGCAACTATAATGTTCGCTCTTTTGAAGTTGGTGGACAAACAATATATTTTGTGTTGCACCATAATGGTACAGAAGCTGAATTGGATGAGTACTTTGAAAAAGTTAAGAAAATAGTATTACAGGAAAAAACGATTTTTGGTGAGCTTCCAGAGTTTGATTTTAATGAATATCGTTTTTTAGCATGCTATATTCCTAATGCCTCAGGAGATGGTATGGAGCATCGTAATTCTACTATTTGTGCTTCCACAAGAAGTTTAGCAGATGGTGGAATGGATAGAAATATAGGAACCATTTCTCATGAGTTTTTTCATTGTTGGAATGTGGAGCGCATTCGACCACAATCGTTAGAGCCATTCAATTTTGAAGAAGCTAACATGAGTGGTGAACTTTGGTTTGCCGAAGGGTTTACAAGTTATTATACATCATTAATGATGTGTCGTGCAGGATTGAGAACTCAAGAAGAGCACATAACAAGACTGTCACGGTCGTTCAATGCAGTGTGGAATTCTCCTGGGAGACAATTCTTTAACCCTATAGAAATGAGTTACCAAGCTCCTTTTGTGGATGCCGCACGTTCGGTAGATCCTAATAATAGAGATAACACATTTATATCGTATTATACGTATGGTGATATGCTTGGGCTGGCTTTAGATTTATCACTACGTGAAAACAATTTGAATCTTGATGATTTTATGAAATTGGTTTGGAACACTTTTGGCAAAGACGAAATACCATATACTGTAAAAGATTTGCACACCACACTAAATGCATTTGCAGGACAAGAATTTGGCGATCAGTTTTTTAATAATTACATCTATAAAAGTAAGATGCCAGATATGAAGCGCTTGTTAAGTAATGTTGGAGTGTCCTTAACTCAAGATAAAAACAAAGTATCTTTTGGGGCTAGTGCCAGAGAAGGAAAAATTTTAAGAAATACTAAAATGGGATCTTCAGCATATAATGCCGGATTAGAGAATGGCGACAAAATTATTAAAGTTGGTGATTTCACTTTAAATGATGACTTAGATTTTAATACTATTATAAATAGATTTAAACCTGCAGATGTAGTAAATATAACATATGAACGCTTTGGAAACACTAGAGAAACTACGGCAACGCTACAAGAAAGTAACTCATATATTATTGCTTTATTTGAAGATGCAAACGATGTGCAAAAAGCAAATAGAGACGCTTGGTTGAATTCTAAACACTAAATCATAATATTTTGTCTGGCTGAGCGCAGTCGAAACCTAACAAATTGTAGCAAAAACAGAATAATTTAAATTGCTAATTCCAATAAAAAACTGATGCAAAAAATGTACTTTTATAAACATGTTTGCTTTAGTTGATTGTAATAATTTTTATGCTTCTTGTGAGCGCGTATTTAATCCAAGATTGCGCAATAAACCCATTGCTATTTTATCAAATAATGACGGTTGTGTAATCTCACGTAGCGATGAAGCTAAATCCATGGGGTTACCAATGGGAGCGCCTGCATTTAAATATGAAGGGTTCTTTAAAGCAAACGATATTCAGGTATTTTCATCCAACTATCCATTGTATGGCGATATGAGTAGTCGTGTCATGTCTATCTTGGAACAGTTTACACCAGATGTTGAAATTTATAGCATAGATGAAGCGTTTTTAAAGTTTAAAGGCTTTGATAATTACAACTTTGAAGATTACGGAAATCAAATACGAAAGCGTATTTTAAAATGGACAGGCATTCCAACTTGCGTTGGTATTGCACCCACCAAGGCCTTATCTAAAGTAGCAAATAAAATAGCACGTAAATTTCCAAATGAAACCAAAGGAGTTTATGTGATTGACTCGGAAGACAAGCGAATTAAAGCTCTAAGATGGATACAGCTAAAAGATGTTTGGGGTATTGGCCGTGGTTTGCAAAAACGATTAAGTGCAAAAAATTGTAAAACAGCCTATGATTTTGTACAGCTTTCAGATGGATGGATTCGGAAAAATTTTTCGATAACAGAATGGAAATTAAAAAAAGATTTAGAAGGTATTCCAACCTTAGAGTTAGACGAATTGAAGACAAAGCGTGCTATTGCGACTACCAGAAGCTTTGAATATACATTTTCTGATTTAGAAAACATAAAAGAACGAGTGTCAACATTTGCTACAAGTTGTGCTGAAAAATTACGTAAGCAAAAATCGAGTTGCTATATGATAATTGTGATATTGAGTAGCGATAGGCATAAAAAGAATTTAGAGCAACATCGCGTAAGTACTCAGGTGCGATTATCATATCCTACAGATTCAACATTAATAATTAGTAATGCCGCTGTTAATGCTGTAGTGTCTATTTTTAAGGAAGATATAAAATACAAGAGAGCAGGTGTTATTGTAACAGGACTAGTCCCCACAGATAATTATCAGCTGCATTTATTCGAACATGAAAACCCAAAACACAAACCCTTGATGCGTGCTATTGATATGCTAAACACTAAATATGGCGATTATAAATTAAAGCTAGGAAATCAAGATTTAGAACGCACGTGGAAAATGCGTCAAGAACGTTTATCGCCTAGAAGAACTACAAATATTAATGAAATTTTAAAAGTAAAATGATACTACACAAATCTCAAAACCTTACCTTTTTTACACCAGAAATATCTAATGGTTCTGGAGCACTCTTTTTTGATACAGGAATATCAGCAGGGTTTCCATCTCCAGCCGAAGATTTTAAGCAACAACGCATATCATTAGATAAAGAATTAATAAAAAATACGGAAGCTACTTTTTTTGTGCGTGTAAGTGGACAATCTATGATTGGTGCTGGACTTGACGATAGTGATTTGTTAGTCATAGACAGAAGTTTAGAGCCTCAGCACAATAAAATAGCAGTCTGTTTTTTAGATGGAGAGTTTACAGTAAAACGTTTGAAAGTAAAGCGTGATAGCATATGGCTACAACCTGAAAACCCAGAGTATGAACCTATAAAAATAACTAAGGAAAACGATTTTGTTATTTGGGGAGTTGTTACAAATGTGATTAAAAAAGTGTAATTTTTGCCACAAGAGATTATCTATAAAAGAGCAGAAACAATTGAAGAATTAATTCAAATTCTTGAATTGCAACACGCCAATATCCCATCAGTTATTTCAAAAGAAGAAAAGCAACAAGAAGGCTTTGTAACTGTGCATCACAATTTTGAAATTTTAAAGACAATGAATAATAAATGTGCTCACATTATAGCTGTGAGCAAAGATAAGGTGATTGGTTACGCACTCTGTATGCTAAAAGAGTTTAAAAAAGAGATTGAAGTGCTTCGACCGATGTTTAAACAAATTGATAGCCATTTAAACGAAGATGAAGCTTACGTTGTAATGGGACAGATTTGCATAGATAAGAGGTTTAGAAAACAAGGAGTTTTTCGAGGACTCTATCAATTTATGAAAGACCAATTACAACCAGATTACAAGGTGATTGTAACTGAGGTTGATATTACTAACACAAGATCGATAAATGCACATCGGGCAATTGGATTTAATACCTTATATTCATATTGTTCTAATCATCAAAATTGGGAAATACTGTATTGGAATTTAAAAGAATAAAGAATAAAAACATTTGATAAGCAGAAATCAACAATTAGAAACCATAAGACAAATCAACCAATGGGATATTATTATTATTGGAGGAGGAGCTAGTGGTTTAGGAACTGCAGTAGATGCGATGAGCAGAGGTTTTAAAACAGTATTGTTTGAGCAAGCAGATTTTGCAAAAGGCACATCGAGTAAAAGCACTAAATTAGTTCATGGAGGTGTGCGTTATTTGGCTAATGGAGATTTAAAGTTGGTAAACGAAGCATTAAAAGAACGTGGATTACTCTCGCAAAACGCGAGGCACTTATTTAAAAAGCAAGAGTTTATAATCCCTAATTATAACTGGTGGAAAGGATATTTCTACACTATTGGTTTAAAGTTATATGATTTTTTATCACATAAATTTTCTTTAGGACACTCTAAATTGATAAAAAAGAATACAGTAATTAAGAATTTGCCCAACTTACTTCACAAGTATCTAGTAAGTGGCGTTTCTTATTTTGATGGACAGTTTGATGACGCAAGACTCGCCCTTAATTTAGCGCAAACAGCAATTGAAAATGGAGCAACTGTTCTTAATTATATGAAGGTTACAGGGTTTCTAAAGAATGATGAAAACATAATTGGAGTAAAAGCAAAAAACGTAGAAACTGGAGACATTTTTGAAGTAAAATCTAAAGTAGTAATTAATGCATCAGGAATTTTTACAGATAAGATTTTAAAGATGTATAATCCAAAGCACAAAAAAACGGTTGTTCCTAGCAAAGGAATCCATTTAGTTTTGGATGCTTCTTTTTTAAATAGCGAAAAGGCCATAATGATACCTAAAACTTCAGATGGGAGAGTGTTGTTTATTATTCCGTGGCAAGGAAAAGTGATTGCAGGAACAACAGATACCTTAATTAAAAAACCAATTTTAGAACCTATAGCTCTTGATACTGAAATAGATTTTATTCTTAATACCTTATCAAAATACTTAATAAAAGCACCAAAGAGAGAAGATGTTCTTTCGGTGTTTTGCGGCTTGCGTCCTTTGGCAAAACCAAGAGGCAATCAAGTAAAAACAAAGGAAATTTCTAGAAGCCATAAAATTATTATAGATAACAATTTGATAAGTATTGTTGGTGGAAAATGGACTACATATCGACAAATGGCTGAAGATGTTATAGATACAGTAGTAGATAAATTTAATTTTCTTAACAAGAGTTCAAATACAAAAACTTTAGAAATACATGGGAATATTTCAAAGAATGAGATAATTTCTAATAATCATTTTTATATTTATGGAAGTGATTTACCAGAGTTGGAAGCGTTTCAAAATCAGCAAAGTAATTTCAATAAAAAATTGCATCCAGAATATGACTTTACAATAGGCCAAATTTATTGGAGCATTCAAAATGAAATGGCGAGAACTGTTGAAGACATACTAGCAAGAAGAGTAAGATTACTATTTTTAGACGCTAGAGCAGCAATAAAGGTCGCTCCAGAAGTTGCAAAAATTCTTGGGAAAGAACTCGACAACGATGAAAATTGGATTAATAATCAAATCAATGAATTTAATCAATTGGCAAAAAACTATTTACTAAATTAAGCAGGAATGAATACTAAACTCATAATGTCTTTAGATCAAGGCACTACTTCATCTAGAGCAGTTCTTTTTAATCATAAAGGAGATCCTGTTGAAATTGCGCAGCAAGATTTCACGCAAATTTTTCCACAACCTGGTTGGGTAGAACATAGCCCAATTGAAATATGGGAGTCTCAAATTTCTGCCGTAAAAGAAGTCTTAAAAAAAGCAGATGTTTTAAAAGCCGAAGTCGCAGCTATCGGAATTACAAATCAACGAGAAACCACTTTAGTTTGGGATAAAATTACTGGAGAACCCATTTATAATGCTATAGTTTGGCAAGATAGGAGGACTGCCAGTTTTTGTGATGAATTAAGAGCAAAAGGGAAAACAGAGCGAATAAAAGAAAAAACAGGGTTAGTATTAGATGCGTATTTTTCAGCTACAAAATTAAAGTGGATTCTAGATAATGTTGAAGATGCACGAGCAAAAGCAAATAATAATAAACTGTGTTTTGGGACAGTTGATACATGGTTGGTTTGGAAATTAACAAAGGGCGAAAAATTCATCACAGATGTTAGTAACGCCAGTAGAACAATGCTGTTTAACATCCATAGTTTAGATTGGGATCAAGAATTACTTGACATTTTCAATATCCCAAGAAGTATTCTTCCTGAAGTAAAAGAAAGTAGTCAAATTTATGGAGAAACATCAGAAGGATTGTTTAATAAAAGAATTCCGATTTCTGGAATTGCAGGCGATCAGCAAGCCGCATTATTTGGGCAATTGTGTACCGAAAAAGGTATGGTAAAAAACACCTATGGAACAGGGTGTTTTTTATTAATGAATACAGGAAGCAAACCAGTATATTCTAAAAACAACTTATTAACCACTGTTGCTTGGAAAATAAACGGAGAAGTTAATTATGCACTCGAAGGAAGTGTTTTTGTTGGTGGCGCAGCGGTACAATGGTTAAGAGATGGTTTGAAAATAATAGATACTGCTGCCGAAATTGAAACACTAGCATCTAAAGTAGAAGATAATGGAGACGTATATTTTGTGTCTGCTTTAACGGGGTTAGGAGCTCCATATTGGGATTCTTATGCAAGAGGTGCAATTATTGGGTTAACACGAGGGACTACGCAGGCGCATATAGCAAGAGCGACCTTAGAAGGCATTGCCTACCAAGTTTACGATATTGTAAGTGCTATGGAGGCAGACGCCAATGCAAAGGGAACAGAATTACGTGTTGATGGCGGTGCAACTAGTAATAATCTTTTATTACAATTTCAAACAGATATTTTTGGTTTTCCTGTTGTAAGACCAAATGTTCAAGAAATCACAGCGCTTGGTGCAGCTTACTTAGCGGGATTAGCTGTTGGTTTTTGGGAGAACATAGAAGAATTAAAAACCCAATGGTCTATCGATAAAACATTTCAACCAGAAATGGAGACCAAAAAAGTAGAAGAATTGCTTAAACAATGGCATAAAGCAGTCTCAAGAAGTGCCAATTGGATTGAATAACATTAAAAATTAATTATTTATGTCTGCATTTGTAGCTGAAATTTTAGGAACCTTTTTATTAATATTATTGGGAAATGGTGTGGTTGCCAATATTGTATTAAAAGACACCAAAGCGAATGATTCGGGTTGGATGGTAATAACAACGGCTTGGGGTTTGGCAGTGTATGTAGGTGTCATTGTCGCTGGACCTTATAGTGGCGCTCATCTAAATCCAGCCGTTACAGTGTCTTTGGCAATTGCAGGATTGTTTGATTGGGTTGAGGTAATGCCATATATATTGGCGCAACTTATAGGCGCGATGGCAGGCTCATTTGTAGTATGGCTTATTTATAAGGATCACTATAACATTACTGATGATAAAGAGGGGATTAAGGCAACATTTTGTACTGCACCTGCAATACGAAACTTTCCAAGAAACTTTTTAACAGAAGTTGTCGGAACTTTTGTGTTAATTTTTGCAGTATTATATATCGCTGGTCCAGAATTAAGTATAGGTTCTGAAGAGGCAGCTAATTTCGGTTTAGGTTCTATAGGTGCAATTCCTGTAGCTTTTGTGGTTTGGGTTATCGGATTGAGTTTAGGCGGTTTAACGGGTTACGCTATTAATCCTGCAAGAGATTTAGGTCCACGGATTATTTATACATTATTGCCAATAAAATTTAAAAGAAGTAGTGATTGGAGCTATGCTTGGATTCCTATTGTTGCGCCACTAGTTGGAGGAGGTTTGGCAGCAGCGTTGTATTTAATTGTGTAATCCCATAAATGATGATATAAAACAAAAAACGCGAAGTATATACTTCGCGTTTTTATATGTTTTTAAATAAAATTTTAATCTGCTAAGACTATAATTTTATTGTCTTTCAATTCAATAGTGCCAGAATCGATGGCTAACCAAGTCCCTCTATCTTTTCCTTTTTCAAATTTATCCTCAACTTCTTCTTCAAGTGTAATCTCTCCAAAAATTTTCACATAACCTTTTTTAAGTGTAGCGACAATTGGAGCGTGATTGTTTAGCATTTCAAATTCACCATTCACACCTGGGACAGATACCGATTCTACTTCTCCGTTAAATAAAGTTGCTTCTGGTGACACAATTTCTAAGTACATAGTTATTTAATAATTAACAATTATTAATTGATTATGCTTCAGCAAGCATTTTTTCTCCAGCTTCAACAACTTCTTCAATAGTTCCTTTAAGGTTAAATGCAGCTTCTGGTAAGTGATCTAACTCACCATCCATAATCATATTAAACCCTTTAATCGTTTCTTTAATATCTACTAATACTCCTGGGATTCCTGTAAATTGTTCAGCTACGTGGAACGGTTGTGACAAGAAACGCTGTACACGACGAGCACGCCCTACAGCCAATTTATCTTCTTCAGATAGTTCTTCCATTCCAAGAATAGCAATAAT
>CAZQBE010000007.1:9592-22453 GCA_964591595.1 uncultured Flavobacteriaceae bacterium | reverse complement strand
TTTGTTAAAAATCAAAATACCAATTAAATAAATCGGTTTTTAAGCCTATGCTAAGCCATACTGTATTATTTTTAAATGTAGTCGCTGTAGTTGCATTAGGATTAAAGTTACGATAACTTACATAGGCAAACAACTTTAAATTAGTAGCTGGATTTACTAAATAACCTGTTTGTAACTCAGTATGGAAAATGTTGGTTTTTATGCCTTGACCTATTTCAACTCCTGTATCAAATGGTCGCTCGTTATAGTCTCTAAAAACATCACCTCCATAACTAAAAGCGTCATTGACATTATTAAAATCAAATCCTTTAAATCCAAAAACCAACTTCGCATCTGCATACCATCGTTTATAATGATAACGCCCAATTAAAATTGTTTCACTAAAATTAGCTCCCCATGGATGTGCTAACGATTGGTTATTCTGACCATAATTAAGCACAATAGTATTATGCGAATATGTATAAGGTCTAACACGATTATATTCAACCTGTAAAAACAAGTTATTTACTTTAAATGCATTGTAATACTTTGCGCCTATTTGATAGCCATATTTATTTTTCCAGCTTTTTTCTCCTCCTTTTATATCGTTCAGAGAAAATTCATCTAAAATAAATTGACTGTAAATATTAATATTATCATTCACTTTATATTTTGCCGAAGCGCCAACTATTGCATTTCCTGCGCCTTGACCTGTTTCAAATTCAATTGCACGATAAAATATAATTGGATTTAAATAATTAATATCAAACCCTCTATTATTTGAGTTTGTCCATACCACAGATTCGAATAAGCCTAAATTGAATCTTTTAGAAACATTCCAACTCAAATAGTGATTTACCATATACTTTGTTAAAAAAGCTTTGTCTTCGACTACTTCAGGTCTAACATCTTTTAACCATAGCCAAGTAGTGGTGAATTTAATCTTCCAAAACTTAGCATTTAATTTTAAAAAAGGCGAAGGGCTTGCTGCATCACTTAAAAATAATGAGCGATAGCCATCGCCAATAAAGTTTTTACCGTGTCCGAACTGGAGATTGAGAAATTTTACTGGAGTATATGATAAATAGGCTTCGGCAACTGGATAATCGTAGGCATCGTCTTTAAATCGTTTAGCAATACCTCGTCCTGGAATAATTGCTGGGTCTGGCCCAAAGGCTTTTAAAGTCTCCGCATATTGATTAAAATATTGTGCAAATCGCCCTTGACTTTCATATACTGAAGCTGAAAAACTTAGTTTTTTACCTAAACCGCCTTGCAAATAAATTCCTCGAGTATTATTAAACGTTGAGCTAAAATTGGCATCCGTATCTTTTCCTACTTGAAGATCAAAAATAGGGTCTAATGTGAACCAATAGTCCTTACTTTGTAACTGCACTAAATGTTCATTTAACAGTTTTCGTTTTCCCCAAGAACTTGCTTCTATTAATAATTCGTCTTTCTTTGCTTTAAAATCATAATACTTTGAGGCATCTTCATACATAAATGGTTTTGATGCTGTATGACTGTTAGTCCCAATAATATTCATATTTCTTCCTAAACGAGAATAAGCACTATGCGTAAACGGAATATTTACTTGACTCTTATATTCTAAACCTTCATACGCTTTAATAGATGCATTAACACTATCATATTCCATCTTTGCATGTCGTACAATTTCAGAAATAGCATTAGATTCATTCTCGATATCACTATTTTGAATGCTATTAGAAGGGTTTTCTAACGGAATCTTAATTTGGTAGGAATACTGCTTGTAGGTTGGATTCCCGTTATAGGTTGCTGGTGTTATTTTAGGAAATTCAGAAAACACTTGTTGTACTGCTTTTTTAAGCTCATTATAAATAGCATCAACATATAGAACCACAAAGTTTCCTTTTGCATCTACTTCAAACAATACAACAATACTTCCACTATAGTTTTCGTCTTTAACAATTTGAGGAATCTTGAAACTATGATACACTAATTGAGAAACCTGTTCGTAGAAACAACTCTTTAAATCTTCAATGGATTCGTTTTCACAATTAGGAAACACTGGTGGCTTTTCATATTCTGAAAGATCTTGGGCAACTATAGTTAAAGACACAAAACTTAAGGCTAGTAGGAAAAATTTCTTCATCAGTTAAGTCAATCTATTTTTGTTTGTGAAAGATACTATTTTTTAAGTTCAGTTGTAAAAAAAACCGTTATCATATAACGATAACGGTTTTACTATAAGTATTAATGAACAGTTTATTGGACTTGTAACACTATAGGTAATCTATAAATAACTGCTATATTATTATCGCGCTGTTTTCCAGGTATCATTTGAGGTATTTTATGAATTACTTTTATTGCCTCTCTTTCCAACTTATCATGTGGTGCTCTCGCTTTAATTTCGGTAACATAGCCTGTTTTGTCTATTTTAAACTGAACATCAATACGTTGTTTTCCACGCAAACCTAGATCTGAAGCTATATCTGAATTAAATTTTCTACTAATTAACCTTCCAATTTTATCAGACAGACATTTTCTACGTTCCTTATTGGTAGATAATCCTTCACAACCTGGATAAATAGGCACTTGTTCTACACCAATTATGTCGACAACTTCTTCAGGAATATATACATTAACATCCTCTGGAGCTAGTACTTTTCCTGAAGTGTTTTGCTCTGGCGTAATAATCTCAAACAATTCCTTTTTTTGATATGTGTCATCAGGAACAATTTTTGGCGGCTGACTTAATACAACCTTCTTTTTAAGTACTTCTTGTACTTCTTGTTTAGTAGGCTCTTCAAACACTTTAAATTGTTCAATAATAATAGTTTCATCTGAATCGTTTAAAATAGCGTAATCGGTAATAGGAATAACTGTTCTTTCAAACTGCATTTCAAACAAGCCATAAGTGGCTAGTAATGTTAAAATCAACCCAACCTGAAAGTACAAGGTTGAGTTTTTTTGTAAATTTGCATCATGCTTCTGTGATTTTTTCACGACTGGTGCGTTCTGACCAACTCGTTCGTGATTTTTCTTTGAAAAATTCATAATTATTGTTTTAAATGTTAATGTTATGAATAAAACACAAGAAGCATACCAAAAAAAATCCCGTTACAAAATTGTAACGGGATTTTAAATTTATGCTGTTTATTCTTAGTCTTGAACTTGGAATATAATAGGTAAAGAATATGGTACAATTACTGCTTTTCCTCTTTGTTTACCTGGTTTCATTTTTGGAAGCAAATTAATAACACGTGCTGCTTCTTTTTCTAATCTTGGATGTGGCGCTCTTGAACGAACACCAACAACATTTCCGTTTTTATCTATTTTAAAAACCACATTAATACGCTGTCTTCCGGTTAAACCTAAATCTCCAGCTAAATCTGTATTAAACTTCTTTTGTACAAATTTTGTGATTTTTGAAGACATACATTTTCTTTTGGCATCATTATTCCCTTTTTCACAACCAGGAAAAATTGGCACATTCTCAATTACTGCAAAAGGCACCTCGATGTCTTCTTCTACCTCTTCTACTTCTACTTCTTCTACTTCTATAATTTCTTCCGACTCATCTGTTTCAGTAGATTCAATTACTGTTTCCTCAATTTCCTCTTCGTCTTCTACAACCTCAATAACTTCAGGTGCAGCTGGTGGAGGTGGTGGAGGTGGAGGTGTCTGAATTTGCTCAGTGATTGGAATTTCTTCATCATCCAACTCATCCATGTTTAACATTCCTATATCAATATCACTCTTATCATAGGACTTATAATTAATAGAAGAATACGTAACTATTAACATTAATAATAAACCAACAGCAAAATAAATTGAGCTATTTCGTCTTACATCAGCTTTCAAATTCTTTTTAGGTTCCATAATTATTGTTTTTTCAAGATTGGTAAAATAACCAATAATTTGCTAAAAAAGCAAGGGTTTATTTTTTTTTAACGATTGTGCTATTTCTCATGAGTAAAATAAGCGATACAATAGTAACTCCAATACTATTAGCAAAAATATCCATAATAGAAGCATCTCTTACAATAGTAAACTCTCCTTGTAACACTTCAATAATTATACCAAAAACTATTGAACTAATAAATGCCAAAAGGATTGGTTTGCTAGTCTTAAAATTAATAAAAACTTTAAACCATAAAAAAGTTAAAAATGCATAAGCTAAAAGATGATAGATTTTATCTTCATAATTAGTGCCAAAATACGGCATTGCATCATTGCTTATTAAACTAAGAACTGCTAATGTAATTGAATAGACTACTGCTACAAATAGCACTATTATTTTATTATGCACCTATAAGTGCTTTATAATCATCCGCTGAAAGTAAAACGTCTAATTGAGATACATCGTCACATTTTACTTTTATCATCCAACCATCTCCATAAGGATCGGTATTCACTTTTTCTGGTTCGTCTTCTAAGGCTTCATTAAACTCAATTATTTCTCCTGAAACAGGTAAAAATAAATCTGAAACTGTTTTTACAGCTTCAACGGTACCAAATACTTCTTCTGCCTCTAAGGTTTCATCTAAGGTTTCTACCTCAACATAAACAATATCTCCTAGTTCACTTTGTGCAAAGTCTGTAATTCCTATGGTAATAATGTCGCCTTCAATACTAACCCATTCGTGATCTTTAGTATATTTTAATTCAGATGGAATATTCATAATTTAATTTTTCGGTAAATATATTAGTTGTTTAATTAGTTTCCAAAGTTATATCTCAAAGTTAGTCCTGAGCGAATAGATGTTTGTGGAAAGGCTGTAGATATTGCATATTCTGAAAAGGAATAGTCAAAAAAGAAAATCCCTGTTAAGTTCTTACTAAATGCATAATCTGCAGTATACTTAAGACTCCATATGGTTTGTCCAGAAGTTACCTGATTATTGTCTAGATCTAAATATCTAATAATAGTTTTATTTTCTCTAACTGAAACATCAGCCTTCATATTTAAATCACTTTTTATTACTTTTCGTGGACCAGCCATTTTAGAATTAATCTTTACATCTTTTATTCTATAACCTAACCCGAAAATGTATTCTTTACCTTGAATTTCGGTGAGTAAATTGTTATCAAAACTTAAAGATAATACACGATCCTTTCTAATTTCTGCCAATATCTTCATAGAATTTTTCATTTCAAAATCTAACTTAATTAATGGGCTAAATTGTTCTACTAAGTTAATATTACTAAATAAAGTTTCATTTTTATAATTCCCGGATTGATCTAATACATTCTGATTTTGTGTGTTATAATCTGCGCCTAAATCATGAGCATTATAATCAAGGTTCGTTCTAAATTGGTTAATGGTATAACTAGCACTATAGCCGTGTGCTACAGAAAAACGCTTGAAATGCTTTTTAAACCACTTCATTTTCATAAATCCGGTATATTTTAATGACCAATTAGGTATTGGTACATCTCTAAAAGCTCCTAACTTTACTTTACTAGCGTCCGTACCTGAATAAGCTGCTAAAAACGCTGGTAATAATACCGCTTGATTAGATTTACCATATCCTAATGGAAATCCTGTTACATCGCCATTTTCAAAGTTTGCTGGATTAGAAAAATTAACACCATCTCTTTGCGCCAGTCGTCGTGCTATGATTAATCTATTTGCTCTAAAGTCTTCAAAAGGAATCGACCCGTTTTCATCACTACTTTTAAAAGCCGTTTTTATTAAAGATGTTGAAATATTGAAATTCCCAAATGTATTTTGAATTAATGAATTGTAGATGTCACTAAAGCCATCTCCATTGGTATCCGTTGTATTAAAGTTTTCGGTAAAATTACTGGCATATGTTCGCCCGCCTGTAACATCTATTTTTAAATCTTGTACTGGCTCAACAGTTGCCGATAATATTAAGTTTTTATTTTGTGTCTCAGTATATTGTTGGTTAAAATCTGGAAAAACCGTTAACCATCCGTTTCTAGCCGCGAATTGTCTAATATCTCTCTGGCTGCCAAAAGTATATCCAAAGGTAGGTCTTGTTGTTCCTATAAATCCTGGCGTTTGTAAATATCCTGGTAAGAATGATCCATTATTTTCAGTATAGTTAATTTGAATTCTTTTAACCATAGTTAATATATCTACTACAGTATTAAATGCCGTGTTGTTTTTGGATTTAGCAGCTTGTTTTTGGTTTGCTTTAGTTGTAGGAACACCTCGATTGGATTTTGAATTACCTGCTGTTGATTTGCTCTTTTTTCTAACTAATCCAACATACTTATACAAAAGCTTCATATCTAAAGTGGCATTCAAATTATGTGTATTAGCATTTGATACCGAGTTCCCTAAATTATAGGTCTGACCATCAATAGTTAGGTTTCCAAAAAGGTCAGATCCTTTTTGCCATAGAAAATCTCCAGTATATGCATAGGTTGCCATAAGGAAACTAAGTGCTGGTATTTTGTTTAAAGGGATCTCGTAGTTTAATCCCAATTGTTGAAACTGCCTATTAGGATCACCAACATCAAAGAATCCATCCCAAACATCTTTAGAAGAATCTTGTTCACCATTTAGGTTGTCATCAATAAAATAATTACGCACGATATTATTGTTTGATGCTGTAAAATTCAATCGTAATGCATCTGTTATGTCGTAATTAATTGTGTATTGAAAATTAAATGTATAGTTTCTTCTAAACAATTCTTCAATGCTAATATTATTACCTCCTAAATCAATCTCTCTAAACTTTTGTTTATTGAATTGTCTTACAAAATCAGAATTTACAGAAAAACTAGTTGGTAATAAGTTAAAGTTAAAGTCTTTTAATATTTTCCAGTATTTTCCTTTAAATAAGGAATCGTTCTTTTTAAAAGGTTCAATTTTTATTGGATTAAAGCTAAAGCTATAATTTGCACCTACTCTAATATTTTGGTCTAGTGCATTTTCAATTTCAAAATCTCTATGTTCAACTTGATTAAACGAATAGTTAAGCGTTACATTTTCTACATCATAAAATCTTGGAGTTGCTTCTCCTGTTCTTTGCTTTCTGACACCAATAAAGTTAATACTCTGTCGTTTTGTATAGTCTTCTGACTGTTTTCGAATAGTTTCCCGTTCGTTACTATTTGCTGCGGCGTCAAGACGGGTTTGAAGTTTTACATCTTTATACTGCTGATCATATTCTGGTGTAATAATTGCTTCGCTTTGACCATAGTTAAATGGAATTTGCAGTCCCCATTTTTTTGGCAATAACTGCCCCAGATTTACATTTGTAACTACATCGTATTGTTTAACATCCTCTCTACTTCTTTCATTAGGTCCTTGTTCAATTGTGCCAAATCCTGTAGTGCTTCTTCGTCCTGTAGCACTAATATCCATAAAGTCTGCTATGTTAGTATCCATACTTACTATAGCTGCCCAACCGCCTTTATTATCCATGTCTGATAATCGCAACTCATTAAACCATACTTCAGCACATACATCAACATTATCTTGTCTGGAGTTTTTAATCCCCACCATAAGTGTTCTTATATCTCCAAAATTTGGATTCCCTTTAATGGCAACACGGTGTTGTCCCATTGTATATGGTGAAAATTCTGGAACAGGAGTTTCGGTTAATACACCATCTATAACATCATAAAATGTTGGTTCTAGATTACCAAGACTACCTTCAGAAATTCCTAAAGCTTTAATTTTTGCTAGTACTTCAATTGGGAAATTAATTTCATTCACATTTGGCCACACAGCAGTTTCGCTTATAGAACCTCCTGGTGATACTTCTAAAGGAATTTCTATTTGGTAATAGTTTTGTGTGAAATCGTTACCCATTCTTATAAAACCAATAGCGTCACCATCTGCTAAACCGGGAGACGTTCCTTCTTCGGCATGTATAAACATTCTCAGTTTTTTAAACTGACGCATGTCTACACTAATATTTTTATAAACTGCCCTTGAATCTTCTGGTTCCAATTTACACGTATTAACCACTAAAGATTGCTCATTTTGTCTAACCAAAGTATTGTTATTATTCAATCGTTCTCGCTCTACTCCTGGAGGAGATACATAGTTGCCATCGTTTTCTTGAATACCAATAATCCCAACATTAAACTCAGTGCCATCAGCATCATTATTTGGTTCATCATCTAATGACAATTGGTAACGCCTCCAATCACTTCTCACCAAATCTAAAGTTCCAAAACGCAATACTACATTTTGGGGAAACTCTTTTAAATACAGACGCATAAAACGGATGGATCTAAAATCTGAAATCCCTCCAACTTGTCTTGTTGACGCTGTTAGTGGAATTCTAAATTGATACCAACGTACTAATCTCGAATCTCCGTTTGGCAATGTTACTGTTACCTCTTTTCTATCTCTAATACTTGCATTATTAGGGTTTGCCAAACTCGTTGGAGTAATATCTAGTTCATATTCAAAATAACTATCAATGGTGTTCATTGTGTTATCTCGATTTATATCTTCTACATCAGGCTCCGTTGTAGAACCTCTATTTGTTTGTGAAAATGTATCTGGCGAATTTCCTTGTTGTCCATTATATAGTTTATAACGGTCAAAAATATCGCCTTCAGTATTTAAAAAGTATGAATAATTATCTTTTGCTGGATCTGATAGTCCCGCGAAGGCAGGAAATACTGATGCTTCTTCGGCATCATCATAGCCATCATAACCCACATCTTGATTTATGCGTTCTTGACCCAAACTAGAGAATGCATATATTAAAGATTGATTTTGTGGTACTACAGACCCCCAAACCGTTTGAGGTAATGTACTAATATCTCCCGATTCGTCTAGACCATTTTCATATTGTTTGCGTCCATCTTTTAATATATCTTCAGAAATATTCCCAAGGTTTATTGTTAATTTACCTCCTGGATTAGCTGGATTATCCAAGAATGGATCTAGCATCCAAAAATCGATATATTCAACATTTGCTTGCTCAAAATCTGTAGATGTAAGTTGTCTTGTAATACCTGCCCATGAATCTTGCGGATTAACTAAAGTATTATTACTTGCGCTAGGATCCATATTATAAGCACCCCTTTCTGAAGGGTAATATGCTAAATCTAGTGGATTAATAACTGTAGTTTGCCCTTGTACAATATCTATTTGAGGGAAAATTTCTTCAATAGAAACTCGTCGTGTATATAGATTAGACATGTCGTCATCACTAATACCACTCGGTCGTAAACTACTATAAAAAATAGGGTCTATAGTGTACCAGTTTAATTGTGCTCTATCATAACCATTTTGAACACCATTATCATCTTCAGGACCTTCACTATAAACACGTCCTAATCCTCTAGGTCTACTTGATAAGTGCCATGATATAGGTGAGAGCATATCTATTGCATTTTGAGTGCCTTCAAAATCATCAACATAGGTTGTTGCTTCGCTATTGAAGTTTGATCCTTTAGGTGCTCCTGGAAGTAAATATGCAAATTCCCCTCTAACCGATAAGTTTGATGGGACATCAGTATCTATATTTGGTAATTTATTTGCTAATCGTGTTAAAAATGGTACCTCCGTTGAAAAATTACCATTAATCCCAAATATGGTGTTATTTATAGGTTCTGCGCCATAACTTGCCTTTTGCGTAATTGGTCGCTCATTGAGATTTAAAAACGTTGCTCCTAATACAAAATTTTCATTAAATTGATGCTCAACATTAATTCCTGAAAAGCGTTTGGTTTGTTGTCCAAATACCGCATTGTTTTCTACTGAAACTTGAATTGGCGTATTAGACGCTTGTAATGCTGGGTCTAAAATTTGTACTGTTCCTAATTGATAATTTACAGTATAATCTACACCTTCAACTAGTACTCTTCCTCCTGCTGTAACTTTAACAGATCCTCGTGGTACATTAAATGCTCCTATTGGAATTCCTGTTCCTCCTCCAGACTTATAACGCCCTTTAATTTGAAACTTATTTTTTTCGCCATCCTCTAAAGCACCTGTTTTTGTTGACTTATATAATTTGTCGTAAACATATTTTGCTTGGTTAGGGTTATATTGTGTGGGATCGTTATAATCTAAATCGTTATCACTCGGATTATTATCTATATCCAACACGTCAAATAAATATTTACCAAAAGGTTCTACATTGGTGAAAATTATTTTTCCGTTTTGTTGGATGACCGTAATTCCCGGAACAAAATCAAAAAAACCATCACCATTAAACTGTGGGTCGTTATTAAAATTTAATTTATCCAAATTAAAAACTCTCAATAATGGTGTCTCTTCTAAAGCATCTTCGTTTGGCGCAGGTGCAGGGAAAGGTGTGCCATCAACCGGAGTTATAAAGTTTAAAGGAGACGTTTCAGTATAAAAAATATTTAATTTAAAATCTTCTTTGTCTAATTGAAAAGAGCCTGTGTTGTAAATATTCTTCATCATCAAGTCCCAAATAGGTTCTTGTACATTCGTAACAGTACTCTTTAACATTTTAAGTACCAAACTATTATTATTAATAATGGTATTTCCTGTGCCTCCATCTATAGAAATACCAGTAGCATCTATTCCATCATTTGCAAATTCACCAACCTGAAATACTTGATCTCCAACTGTAAATTGAAACGCTACAGCCAGTATTTCGTCATTTTGTAAGCGCTGATTTAAAGAAATATATCCCAATTGGCTATTCAATATATACTCATTGCCTTGAGTAAGTTTTTTTGCGTTTTCTAACTTTCCATAATCAAAACCTTCATTAACACCTGGCACTAAAATCCCAGCTGGTACTGTAGCTATATCTCTAATAGCATCCGTAATTTGAGATCCAGGTCCACCAATATTAGTTGGGTCATATGCATTATTTCCATTACTTGGAAACGCATTTGGACCTGCAGTAACGTTTACCGGTGAGCCCAAAACGCTAGACTCTCCTAAATCTTGAAGTGCTACAATATTTCTTACATCGTCCGTTTGATTAGATCGATTGGTTACCCAAACTTCTATCCTTGTAATTTGCAAGCGATTGTTTATATAAGGGTATGTTTTTAAGGCTTCGTCATAAGTGTCTCTAAAATATTGTGCTAAGAAAAAGTGTCTATTCTCATCATAGTCTAAGCCAAAAAACTCAAACTCTTCTAGAGTACCTCCTCCTTGGGCTACTACTGTTCGTGTTTGCGATTGCTGTTCAGAAAATATGCCTGTTATAGTAGTTTTTCCAAACTGCAATTTAGTTTTTACTCCAAATAAACTTTGCGCACCCGTAATTAAAGAGCTATTTAAAGGCATACTTACATTACCAACTTCAATTTTTTGAATTATATCATCTTCCGTTGGTGTGTATTCTAGTTTTACTAAATTTTGAAAATCGAAAGTAGATTGTGTGTCGTAATTGGCAGTTACTTGTAGTCTTGTTCCAACTTTCCCTAAAAGGCTTAAGTTTATACGTTGGTTAAAATCAAAATTGAAGCTACTTCTTCTTCTAGGAGAAAATGAAGGATTATCTTGTTTTGTAAACAAAATTCCCATATCCATTTCCACCGATCCTTGTGGTATTACTTCAATAGTATTTCCCCCAAAAATCGTTTCAAAAAAATCAGAATCTACATATAAATCTGGAATAAGGTTTTTTTGCAACGCATCAGCACCGTCCTTTTTCCCACCATAAGCATCAATTTTTTGTTTGTAATAATTTTTTAAATTTTCTAATTCTACTAACCTTTGAAATTCTTTAGGAGATAAGATTATAGGATAATTTATATTGAACTTACCAACACTCTCCGTATAAATATATCTATCAGTAATTGGGTCGTAAGTATATTTAGACACAATACTATTCGGATTTGGCATATTTAAATTACGAAAAGAAAATGTGGTACTCGTTGAATCTTTAACTGTTGGTTCTTGTGCATAGGTAACAATATAGAACAGCAACATAATGCCTGTAAGCATATATGTTTTGGTAGATTTGTAAAAATTAATGTTGGTAGTTTTCAAATCAATTATAAATTTTTTAAGGCTTCTTTTATTATAACTTCTACACTTGCGTCTTGGTTATTAGAAATAATCTTATTTACAACACGTTCCGATTGTTTCTTTGAAAAACCAAGAACTTCTAAAGCAGATAACGCTTCATCTGAGTTAGTATTGTTGTTTGGTGCTATTCCCTCGTCAATATCATAAATTTTTAGAACTTTATCTTTCAGCTCAATAATAACACGCTGTGCTGTCTTTAATCCAATTCCTTTAACCGATTGAATTAATGCCACATTTCCTACAGCAATCCCTTCTCGCACCTGTTTTGGTGTTAATGATGATAGCATTGTACGTGCAATGCTAGTCCCAATACCACTTACCGAAATAAGCAAACGAAATATTTCACGTTCACTTAAGGAAGAAAATCCAAATAATGTATGCGAGTCTTCCTTAACCTGAAGATGTGTAAAAAGTTTTAAGTTTTCTTGATCTGGTATTTGTGAATACGTATGCAAAGAAATATTTAGCATATAACCAACACCGTTACAGTCTATCACAACATCAGTAGGTTTTTTCTCTATAAGTCTTCCTTGGATATGGGTAATCATTAATCAAATTTTGTTATCGTCCCAAATGTAATAAAATTATTATACAATATAACGAGATAATCTAACCGTAAAACCTATACTTTTATTCTCTTTTCTGCTTCTTTTGAGCATCAATTACCGCAATTGCAGTCATATTTACAATTTCATCTACACTAGCATCCAATTGTAATATATGAGCAGGTTTTCTTAATCCCATCATAATTGGCCCAATATTATCTGCTTTATTAAGCTCTTTTAAAAGCTTATAGGTAATATTTGCCGAATCTAGATTTGGAAAAATAAGCGTATTCACTTTTCTTCCTGCTAGTTTTGAAAACGGAAATATATCTTGGCGCATTTCATTATTAAGTGCAAAATCTGTTTGAAACTCACCATCTACAA
>CAZQBE010000007.1:0-9582 GCA_964591595.1 uncultured Flavobacteriaceae bacterium | reverse complement strand
TACGACACTGCTTCTCTTACTTTAGATGCTTTTTCGTTATCTGAAGATCCAAAATTTGAATAGGATATCATTGCTATAACGGGTTCCAATCCAAACATTTTTACTGTAGTGGCTGTCATTTGAGCAATTTTTGCAAGGTCTTTAGAATTGGGGTCAATATTTATCGAGGTATCACTCAAAAATAGTGGTCCGCGTTGGGTCATCATTAAGTTAGTCGTTGCTATTCTAGTAGCTCCTTTGTCAAGGCCTATTAACTCTAATATGGGTTTTACAACGGTAGGATAATTTCTAGAATATCCTGAAATAAGAGCATCTGCATCGCCTTCATTTACCATCATTGCAGCATAATAGTTGCGTTCTCGCATCAGTTTTTTTGCAGTATGCAAAGTAATCCCTCGTCGTTTACGTCTTTCCCAATATATTTTGGCGTAAGCATCTTTTTTATGTCTTTCATCATCCGATTTTGGGTCAATAATAGTCATTTTTGCGTCAAAATCAATTTCTTTTTTTAAGCGTCTAATAATATCTATACGTCCTAATAAAATGGGAATAGCAATTCCTTCATCATAAACAATTTGTGCTGCTTTTAAAACTACTAAATGGTCGGCCTCTGCAAAAACAACACGTTTTGGGTCTAATTTAGCACGATTGTGTAATAACCGTACCAATTTATGGTCACTTCCTAAACGTTCTAATAATGCTTCTTCATATTTTTGCCAATCCTTAACGGGTTCAGTTGCAACTCCACTTTCCATGGCAGCTTTAGCTACAGCCACTGGAACCGTTGCAATTAATCTAGGATCAAACGGTTTAGGGATTATATATTCTTTTCCAAATGTTAACTTAGTTTTGCCATAGGCAATATTTACTTGTTCTGGTACAGGTTCTTTAGCTAAATTAGCAAGTGCAATAACTGCAGCTTTTTTCATTGCTTCATTAATTGCTGTGGCACGAACATCTAACGCACCTCTAAAAATAAATGGAAATCCAAGTACATTATTTACTTGGTTAGGATGATCACTTCGTCCCGTTGCCATGATGATATCGTCTCGGGTATCAATAGCTAATTGATAGGCAATTTCAGGATTTGGATTTGCCAAAGCAAAAACTATTGGCCTTTTAGCCATCGCCTTAATCATTTTAGGCGTAACAATATCCGCTTTTGATAAACCTATAAACACATCGGCGCCTTTCATTGCCTGCTCTAAGGTGGCAATGTCTCTTAAAGTTGCAAATTCTGCTTTTTGAGAGGATAAATTACTTCTGTCTTTTCTAATAACCCCTTTACTATCAAGCATTACAATGTTTTCTCGCTTTGCACCAAAAGATTGATATAATCGCGTACATGAAATCGCAGCAGCTCCAGCACCACTTATTACAATTTTTACTTTTCCAATTTTCTTTTTTGCAATTTCTATAGCATTCAACAATGCAGCAGCAGAAATAATAGCAGTACCATGTTGGTCGTCATGCATGACTGGAATATTAAGCTCTTCTTTTAGTCGTCTTTCAATTTCAAAAGCTTCAGGAGCTTTTATATCTTCTAGATTTATACCCCCAAAGGTTGGTGCTATATGCTTTACAGTCTGGATAAACTCATCTACATTCTCAGTATCTACTTCAATATCAAAAACATCAATATCAGCAAATATTTTAAACAGTAATCCTTTACCTTCCATCACAGGTTTTGATGCCTCTGGTCCAATATTTCCTAAACCTAAAACTGCAGTGCCATTTGAAATTACTGCTACTAAATTCCCTTTAGCAGTATATTTATATGAATTCCTTTTATCTTTTTCTATTTCTAAACATGGTTCTGCTACGCCTGGAGAATATGCCAATGATAAATCTCTTTGTGTGGCATATTTTTTTGTAGGTACTATTTTAATTTTTCCTGGTGTAGGGTGAGAGTGATATAATAACGCTTCACTTCGTTTAATTTGCTTACTCATAATGTTAAGGAATTAGATTATGTCTCCCCTGAAACTTAGATTTAAAAGCTCTTATAGGAATTAATTTCCAACAAACAAAGGTACAATGTTGTGCTTAATAGACATAAAAATAATACTATTCTTTTAGGAATTTGACATTCCTAAATAGCCCTGAAAATTTAGTGCGCTTTACTGCCGAGTTTTTAAATACCTTATTAAAGGTATCTTGTGTAATCTCTTCCCAATCTTTTTTGGTCATAGACAACAATTCTGGATGCGGATTAAACAATGGTTCATTATGCGGTTTTGAAAACCGATTCCATGGACATACATCCTGACAAATATCGCAACCAAACACCCAATTGTCAAATTGCCCTTTTACTGAATTAGGAATTTGTTCTTTGAGCTCGATGGTGAAATATGAAATACATTTGCTGCCATCCACCACATAAGGTTCTACAATCGCCTGTGTTGGACAAGCATCAATACATGCTGTACAGGAGCCACAATGGTCTGTTATTGGCGTATCATATTCTAATTCTAAATCGATAATTAATTCTGCAATAAAATAAAATGAGCCTACTTGTTGAGTTATTAAATTACTATGTTTGCCAACCCATCCTAAACCAGATTTTGCTGCCCAAGCTTTATCAAGAACTGGAGCAGAATCTACAAAAGCTCTTCCGTGAACTTCTCCTATTTTATCTTGAATGAAACTTAATAATTCTTTGAGTTTGTCTTTAATTACAAAATGATAATCTGTACCAAAAGCATATTTAGAGAGCTTAAAGGTGTTTTGATTTTGTTGTTCTTCTGGAAAATAATTTAAAAGTAATGAGATTACACTTTTTGAATCTTGCACCAATTTTGTTGGATCTAAACGTTTGTCAAAATGGTTTTCCATATACTGCATTTTTCCATGCATATTTTGATTTAACCAGTTTTCTAAACGTGTTGCCTCTTCTTCTAAAAATGCTGCTCTACTAATACCACAAGACAAAAAACCGAGGCGTTGGGCTTCGGTTTTGATGAGGTTGGTATAAGTTTGTTTCTTGTTCATGAACTACAATGTCTCACTGAGCGCAGTCGAAGTGCTTATTTAGCCTAATTATTATATTTATAATGCGTGGCATTTCTACATTCTGAAAGTATTTGAAGCATGTCAAAATCACCATTTATTAAAGCCAGCTTTTTTGCTCTTGTCCAGCCTTTAATTTTCTTTTCAAAATAAATAGCTTGCAACACATCATTAAACTCTTGGTAAAATTTTGATTGAAGGGGTCTTCTTGAATATGTATAGCAAGATATAATACGTCCAAATTGATGCTCTTTAAATCGTTTTTCTAAATTATTAGTAATTCCTGTGTAATAGGAATTGTCTGAACATTTGATAATATATACATAGTAAAAATACATTTGCTACTATTTAAAGGCTTCGACTGCGCTCAGCCTGACACTGAATACAATTCAGGATAACATTTTATACTAAAACAAGTCACCTTGAGTTGCGTCTTTAATTCTCCCCAAATGTTTATACGCTAGTTCTGTAACTTCTCTCCCTCGTGGTGTTCGCATTATAAATCCTTGTTGAATTAAAAAAGGTTCGTACACTTCTTCAATGGTTTCTGTGTTTTCGCTCACTGCTGTTGCTAAGGTTGTTATCCCTACTGGCCCTCCTTTAAATTTATCTATAATCGTGGTTAAAATCTTATTATCCATTTCATCCAACCCATGTGCATCAACATTAAGTGCTTTTAAGCTATACTTAGAAATTTCGATATCTATCTTCCCATTTCCTTTTATTTGTGCAAAATCACGAACACGTCGTAATAAGGCATTTGCTATTCTTGGTGTACCACGGCTTCGTCCTGCAATTTCTATGGCTGCTTCCATTGAAAGAGAAACGTCTAAAATATTTGCGCTACGTTGTACTATAGATGTTAGTAATTCTGTTTTGTAGTATTCTAACCGACTACTAATTCCAAAACGTGCGCGCATAGGTGCAGTAAGTAACCCCGAGCGTGTCGTGGCGCCAACTAATGTGAATGGGTTTAGGTTAATTTGAACCGTTCTTGCGTTTGGTCCAGACTCAATCATGATATCAATTTTATAATCCTCCATCGCAGAATACAAATACTCTTCAACAATAGGGCTTAGACGATGAATTTCATCAATAAATAAGACATCTCTTTCTTCAAGATTAGTAAGTAATCCGGCCAAATCTCCTGGCTTATCTATAACAGGACCTGAAGTTACCTTAACACCAACACCTAACTCATTAGCCAAAATATGAGCTAATGTAGTTTTTCCTAATCCTGGTGGACCATGAAATAAAGTGTGGTCTAAAGCGTCTCCTCGCATATTGGATGCGTTAACGAATACTCTTAAATTTTCTAAAATCTGATCTTGCCCAGCAAAATCATCAAAAGAAAGTGGTCTTAAGGCTCTTTCTATATCATGCTCTTCTGGAGTAAAATCTTCACTTGATGGATTAAGATTTTCGTTCATACCTCAAATATAAAGAAAAAGCCTTTTTAATTAGAAAGGCTTTAAATATATTATTTAACTGTTTTTATAACTAATGCTGAAGCTCTTCTTCGCCTTCTTTTAAAGGCACATTTTGAGGTACAAAATCATCATCATGACCCGGTTTACTATAATCATAAGACCAACGGTAAACATGAGGAATCTCACCTTCCCAGTTACCATGAATATGCTTTATTGGGGCAGTCCACTCTAAAGTATTGGATCTCCAAGGATTTTGAACTGTTTTCTTTCCATAGAAAATACTATAGAAAAAGTTCCATAAAAATACCAACTGAGCAATTCCTCCAATGATAGCAAATATTGTAATGACTACATTTACGTTTTGTAAATCATCGAATAATGGGAAATTACTATTTGTATAATAACGTCTTGGTAATCCTGCCATACCTATAAAGTGCATTGGGAAAAATACGCCGTAAGCACAAATGGCTGTTATCCAAAAATGGATATACCCTAAATTTTTATTAAGCATACGTTTAAACATTTTAGGGAACCAATGATAAATTCCTGCAAACATTCCATACAATGCCGAAATACCCATTACCAAATGGAAGTGTGCAATAACAAAATAAGTGTCGTGTACATTAATATCTAAAGCACTATCTCCAAGAATAATTCCTGTTAAACCTCCAGTAATAAAGGTTGAAACTAAGCCAATAGAAAATAACATCGCCGGATTAAATTGAAGGTTTCCTTTCCATATAGTAGTAATCCAATTAAATGCTTTAATCGCTGATGGTATTGCAATTAATAAGGTTGTAAATGTAAATACCGAGCCTAAAAACGGATTCATTCCTGAAATAAACATATGATGTCCCCAAACTATAGTTGATAAGAATGCAATGGCTAAAATTGCAGCTACCATGGCACGATATCCAAAGATTGGTTTACGTGAATTGGTAGCAATAATCTCCGAAACAATTCCCATTGCAGGTAGAATAACTATATATACTTCCGGATGTCCAAGAAACCAAAATAAGTGTTCAAATAGTACCGGAGACCCTCCTTGATAATGGAGTACTTCTCCTTGTATAAATATATCTGATAAGAAAAATGATGTTCCAAAAGTTCTATCCATTATTAATAATAGAGCTGCTGATAATAAAACTGGGAAAGACACAACCCCAATAACTGCAGTTACTAAAAATGCCCAAATGGTTAAAGGTAAACGTGTCATTGACATGCCTTTAGTTCTAAGGTTTATTACAGTTACAATATAATTAAGCGAACCTAATAATGATGATGCTATAAATATTGCCATAGATACTAACCATAAGGTCATTCCCATTCCAGAACCTCCTTGTGCCATTGGTAATGCACTTAACGGTGGATAAATAGTCCATCCTGCAGCAGCTGGTCCAGCTTCAACAAATAATGAAAGAATCATTATAACACTAGATAAAAAGAACATCCAATATGATAACATATTTAAAAACCCTGAGGCCATATCTCTAGCCCCAATTTGTAATGGAATTAAAAGGTTACTAAACGTACCACTTAATCCAGCTGTAAGCACAAAAAACACCATAATCGTACCATGTATAGTAACCAATGCCAAATAAATATCAGCATCCATAACACCATCTGGTGCCCATTTACCTAATAGCGCTTCAAAAATCACATTAGGTTCTTCAGGCCATGCAATTTGCATGCGGATCATTAGTGACATAATTACACCAATAACTCCCATAATTGTACCTGTAATTAGGTACTGTTTTGCAATCATCTTATGATCTTGACTAAAAATATATTTAGTTACAAAAGTTTCTTTATGATGATGTCCGTGATCGTCGTGATCGAGAGTATCTGCGTGTGCTGACATAATCTATATGTGTTTTATTCTTTTTAAATTATAATTAATTTTGAACTAATGAATTTTTGAACAGTTTTTGTTCACTAAGCCAAGCGTCATAATCTTCTTGAGACTCTACAATAATTTTCATTTGCATATTGAAATGTGATTTGCCACAAATTTTATTACATAATAACAAGTAATCAAACTCATAGCGTTCTAATGCCTCTTCACCCTTTGCCATTAAGGCTTTTGACTTTTCAGTTCTTATTCTATTAATATTAGCTACTTTATCAATCATTTCAGGTGTTTGCCTCATCTCAACTGTAGTTACTGTAGGTGTAAAACCAAATTGAGTAATCATTCCAGGAACACAATTCATTTGTGCTCTAAAGTGAGGCATATACGCAGAGTGCAATACGTCTTGGGAGCGCATTTTAAATAATACAGGTCTTCCAACAGGTAAATGTAATTCTGTAGTAATGATATCATCTTGTGCATAAGGATCTGATTCATCAACTCCTAAAATATTAGCGTTATCAAGATTTATCAATCTAACATTTGCTTTACCTAACACGTTATCTTCTCCCGCATATCTAGCTTTCCAATTGAATTGTTGAGCATATAATTCTATAACTACAGTATCTTCATCTTCGTCGATAAACATGATGTCTGACCACGTAAATAAGCCGTAGATAATTAATCCAGCTAATACTATTGTAGGAATGATAGTCCAAATAAATTCTAACTTATCATTATCGGCATAGAACACTGCTTTCTTGCCTTTTTCACCTTTGTATTTAAATGCAAAATAGTATAGTAAAAACTGTGTAATTGTTTGTACAAAAAAGAGCAATGCAAAAGATATAATCATTAAATTATCAATCTTAGGACCATGTTCTGAAGCAGAGTTTGATAACAAGGGTAAATCTCCCCATTTTACAATACATACAATAGTAATAATATAAATGAAGGCCAAAAATCCTAACATTAAATATCCATTAACTTGATTGTCTTTATCAGTGGCTACTTGAGAGTTCTTATTATTAGCATTTGCTAAATCAAAGATTTTAACCATTTGCCAAATAGCGACTGTAATAAATACTAAAACTATAATTGTTAATAAAGCAGTCATTGTTGTTTTTCGTCTTTATTTTATTAATTAATAATGGAATTGTTCACTTTCCTTGATAAACGGATTTCTTTTAGCAAGTAATGGCGCTTTTGTTAACGCTGTAAATACTATAAACATAAATAATCCGGCAAATAATAATACTGAGCTTATTTCTGGAATTCCTATAAACCATCTATCACCAACTGTAGCTGGCATAATCATGTTAAATACATCAATATAGTGACCAAACAATAATACAATACCCGTTAATACAATAAACCATGGCACACGTTTAAAATCACTATTCATTAATAACAATATTGGGAATACAAAGTTTAAAACTAACATTCCGAAAAAAGGTAAATTGTAGTCTTCAATTCTCGTTACAAAATAGGTCACTTCCTCAGGAATATTGGCATACCAAATTAACATAAACTGAGAGAACCATAAATAGGTCCAGAAAATACTAAACCCAAACATAAACTTTGCTAAATCGTGTAAATGACTATTATTTACAAATTCTAAATATCCTTTGGTTCTTAAATAAATAGCTAAAAGTGCAATAACCGTAATTCCACTTACAATCATACAAGAGAATACATACCAGCCAAATAAAGTACTAAACCAATGTGGATCAACACTCATTATCCAGTCCCAAGACATCATAGATTCGGTATAAATAAAAAATACTAAAAATGCCGCAGAAATACGGAATGTTTTTTTAAAGTTTTTATTATCCTCGGCAGTATCTTGCGCTATAGAAAATTTTCGTGAAAAATAACGATACAAACTCCAGCCTGTGATAAATATTAACCCTCTTATTACAAACCATGGGATATTTAAAAACGAGGCTTTATTTTGAAGTAGCTCATCATGGGCTACAACATCTGGATCCATCCAAACAAATAGATTGTAATGCCCAATAGTTCCAGAAGCAACCGCTATTGCTAACACGATTAGTGCTCCAGGAAGCAAATAGGCAGTAATGCCTTCCATAACTCTAAAAAGTACTGGCGACCATCCTGCTTGTGAGGCGTATTGTACTGCATAAAAGGCTAAAACACCAAGCGCTATCATCATAAAAAAGAATGCCGCTACATAAAGTGCAGACCAAGGTCTGTTTGCTATTTGATGTTGCACATGTTCAACATGCTCTTTGTGTTCGTCTACTTGCGCTTCTGCTGAATCGCCTTGTACATCTTCAGCGTGTGAGTTTTCAACAGCATGAGAAGTTTCCGTTGTAGATACTTCTTCTGTATGACCTTCACCATGACTTGCACTTTCAGCTGCAAGTATTGTTTCTACTTCTTCAAAAGATTTATGAGAGGTCATGAAACCATAGCCAACACCTAATGCTCCTAATACCATTAAGATGAAAGAAAATGTCTTTAATTTATTTGAGAATGTGTACATATCTATATATAAACTTTATCTAAATCTTATTTTTCTAAATCTGCTTTTAACTTTAAAACGTATGCTACTACTTGCCAACGTTCTTCCTCTCTTAATTGATTTGCGTAAGAACCCATTGCGTTTTTGCCATAATAAATAGTATGATAAATTCCCCCTGTTGTAATGGCTCTACCTACATCATCATAACTTGGCACACCTAATATTTTTTCGCGTTTTACCAAAGTACCTTGACCATTTCCTTTTTTACTGTGACAAATACTACAGTATATATCGAATAACTCTTTCCCTTTGGCAAGGTCTACTTGGGTTGAATCTAACGGACTAATCAATTCAGCTTTTGCTCTAAGGAAATCTTCATTTGTGTTTTTATATTCAAATAAAGAATGTCCTCTTGCAATGGTTCCTTCAACTGGTAACATTGCTGATTGTTCTCCTGGAAAAACTTCATAGCTTCCATAAGTTTCATAACCTACAGATTCATACATGTTAGGAAAGTATTGATAATTTGGTCTTGTATCTTTTTTACAAGAAAAACCCAAGCTTATCATTACTACCACTACTAATATTTTATTTAAGCTCTTCATAATATATTAATGTGCTTCTTTTTCTACTATATTAATTTCAACTGCACCAGTCTCTTTAAGTAAATTTTCTAATTCCTTTTCATTTCCATGGACGGAAAGTTCTATTAAAAAATGATCGTCGGTTGTTCTTGGGTCTGGATTCTCTGCTTTTTTAAATGGCCACATTCTACTACGTAAATAAAATGTAATAACCATTAAATG